>CALFZM010000176.1 GCA_937952235.1 uncultured Opitutia bacterium
CGGAGTCTTCGAACGCTGAATAGGGAGCGACGGCTGAGCCGACGGTGACCGGACGAGGTGGAGACAGGATGAACAGGATCTACAGGATGAAAACCCGAGGAGAGATCCGACTTTCTGACCGGAGCCGAAAGCTCGATTCCCCTATCCTGTAAATACTGTCCAAAGTTGAGTCGGGCGTTTCGGAGTCTTCGAACGCTGAATAGGGAGCGACGGCTGAGCCGACGGTGACCGGACGGGGTGGAGACAGGATGAACAGGATCTACAGGATGAATGCCTGAGGCGGGGATCCGATTTTCTGTCCGAGCCGAAGGCTCGATTCCCCATCCGGTGAATCCTGTTCATCCTGTCCAAAGCCTGGGCCGGGCGTCCGTTAGTCTTCGAACGCTGAAAAGGAGCGACGGCCGCGCCGACGGACGCGCCGCCTACATCGCCACGTGCTCGACGATGGTGAGCCCGTGCCCCTCGATCGCGATCGGCTTCCGGCCCGACGTGGCGAGCAGCCGGATCTCGCGCAGACCCAGGCCATGGAGGATCTGCGCTCCGATGCCGTATTCGCGCAGCATCGTCCGGGACGCCGGACCGTTCGTCTCGCCACGCAGCGTCTCGAGCAGGTGCTGGCCGTCGGCCGGACGCGACAGGACGAGCAACACCCCCGCCCCCTGGCGCGCGATCCGCTCCATCGCGGCCTCGACGCTGACGCGGCCGGTCTCGTTGCCGCCCTGCAGCAGATCATGCAGGACGTTCTCCCGGTGGACGCGCACCAGCGTCGGCCCCGCGCCGATCGTGCCCTTCACCAGGGCGAAGTGATGACGGCCGTCGAATTCGCTGCGAAAGACGTGCACCTGGAACGTCCCGAAACGCGTGGCAATCTCGTGCCGGCCGACTTCATGGACGTGGCGTTCGCGATGAGTGCGGTATTCGATCAGCAGCTCGATCGAGGTCATCTTCAGCCCGAACCGTCGCTTGAATTCGATCAGCTGCGGCATCCGCTGCACCGTCCCGTCGTCGTTGACCAGTTCACAGAGCACGCCCGCGGGCGGCAGGCCGGCCAGCACCGCGAGGTCGACCGCCGCCTCGGTGTGGCCGGCGCGCTGGAGCACCCCGCCGGGGCGGGCACGGAGCGGAAACACGTGCCCGGGCTGGACCAGCTGCTCGGGCATGGTGGCCGCGTCGGCGAGCAGCCGGATCGTGGTCGTGCGGTCGACCGCGCTGATGCCCGTGCCGATGCCGAGTGCGGCATCGACGCTGACGGTGAAGTCCGTCCGCTGCACCTCCCGGTTCTGCGCGACCATGGGCCCGAGTCCGAGGCGGCGCAGCTGCGGCTCGAGCATCGGCACGCAGACGATGCCGCTGCCGTGCCGGATCATCATGTTTACGGTCTCGGGCGTCGCCTTGGAGGCTGCCATGATGAGGTCGCCTTCGTTTTCGCGGTCCTCGTCATCGGTTACGATGACGAGCCGGCCGGCCGCGATCTCGGCCACCACCTCTTCCACCGGGTCGAAAACGGATTCTTGCGCGTGGGACATCCGGCCAGATTCGCGTCCCGTCGCCTGCGGGTCAATGGCGCCGCCGTCGGCTCAGCGCATCCGGAAGGGCGGCGGCTGCAAAGCGCGGTGCGATCGTTGGCGGCACCTTATCATCCCGGGAGAAATCAGCCGCGGACAGGTGGAGCGGCACGGCAAGCCTCCCTAAAGTAGGGCAGGGCAGGGTGCGCGGGGTGCACGAGGCGGACCGTCCGACGTCCGTCGCTGTCGCGTCAGCGTGGCCCGGCCGCTTGCGTGTCTGGACCCTTAACCCTAACCGAGATGAAACCCCTGCCGACCCCTTGTCGGCGAGTCCGCCTGTCGGCCGGACCCGCCCTGCTTGCCGTCCTGGCGCTGAGTGCCGGCGTCGCCCGCGCCCAGTCGATTCCCTCCGCCTCCCCGGAAGACCTCGCCCGCTACGATGCCAACCGCAATGGGGTGCTCGATCCCACCGAGCTCGCCGCCAAACGCGCCGCCGAGGCGGCCAAGGCTCCCGAGGAGACCATCACTTTGTCGCCGTTCGAAGTGAAGGCCGAGACGACCGGCTACTTCCAATCCAACACGATGTCGGGCACCCGGCTCAACTCGAAGATCGAGGACCTGGGCCAGTCGATCACGGTGATGACGAAGGAACAGATGAACGACTTCGCCATGCTGAACATCAACGACGTGTTCGATTACATGGCGAGCACCGAGGGCACGAGCACGTACTCGGACTTCGTCGTCGATCGCACCGGTGCCGTCACGGACAACGTGTCCTTCGACCCCAACAACGCCAACCGCGTGCGCGGCCTGGGCAACGCGAACATCGCGTTCAACAACATCGCCACCACCGGGCGCGTGCCGGTGGACAAGCTCTGGCTCGACTCGATCGAGCTCAGCCGCGGCCCCAACGCCAACATCTTCGGCCTCGGCAATTCCGCCGGCACCGTGAACCAGGTGCCGGCCACCGCCAACCTCAGCCGCAACTTCAGCCGCGTCGAGTTGCGGGCCGACAGTTACGACGGGTGGCGCGCATCGCTCGATGTCAACCGCATCCTGCTTCCCAACAAGCTCGCGCTCCGCGGCAGCCTCGCCCACCAGCACACCGGTTTTGTCCGCAAGCCCTCCGGGGAGGACGCCCGCCGCCTCAGCCTGCAGGTGAAGGCGCGGCCGTTCGAGAAGACCACGATCTCTGCCTCCTGGTACAACTACCGCAACGCCGGGACCCGGCCCAACTACACCACGCCGCGCGACAACCTCACGGCCTGGCTCGCCGCCGGCCGCCCGGCCTGGGATCCCGTCACGC
>CALFZM010000177.1 GCA_937952235.1 uncultured Opitutia bacterium
CACCAGTGACATTGGTCGTCTGCTCCACATAACTGCACGCTCCACATAAGTTCAATAATGGTGAGCTTACCATTACTGAACCACGTTGAAGGTAGTCCAGAGGTCCGTGGCGGAATCGCCGTAGCGCACCGGCGTCAGCAGCTTTTCAGGGCTGAGAAGCTTCATGACCGGCTGATCTGCATCCCAACGAAGGCCCGCCGCGCGCCGGGCGAACTCCACCCGGGTGGCCTGCGGGAGCTGCACACCCTGCCATTTGGCCACCGCCTCCAGCGCGCGAGGTGTGTTCTCGGCCACGGATTGCGCCGCCTTAGCGAAGGCGTCGGCGGAAACGTCCACGTGCCGGATCGAGACATGGGCAAAGTCGGCATCCGCTACGGTCAGACCGTTGCGGCAGACCAACCGATATTCATCCCAAAACCAGCGCGCGTTACCGCGAAGCGTTCGCGCCCTCCGGCGCCAAGGATGACCAGCCCGACGCTGATCTGCTGCTCGCACTGGTCGAGCGGCACCGCGACCGGCTCAGTCCGCTGCGCCGGGACGACGAGAGCACGCGCCGACTCGACGGATGGTGCCGGATCCGGCGCGCCGCCGTCGATCGCCGGACCGAGCTGCTCAACACCCTGCAGAGCGTCCTGCTGGGCCACTTTCCTCAGGCGCTCGAACTCTGCGGCGAAGATCTCGGCGCCCCACTCGCCCTCGATCTGCTCACGCGCTGGCCCACGTTGCCGGCCCTGCAAAAAGCGAAGCCCGAGACGCTGCGCTCTTTTTTTTACCGCCACAACGTGCGTCGTCCCGACTCGCTCGAAGCGCGACTGCAACGCATCGCCCAGGCGCGCGCACTGACCGACGATGCCGTCGTGCTCGAACTGAGCACGGTGCAGGCGCAAGGCCTCATCGCCGAGCTGCGCGCTCTGCAGAAGCACATTGCCGTCCTCGACGAGCACATCGCAGCGGTGTTCGCCGCACATCCGGACGCGGCGCTCTTCTGCGAACTGCCGGGCGCCGGCAAGGTGCTCGCGCCGCGTCTGACCGCGGCGTTTGGCACGGACCGTTCGCGCTGGGCCGACGCGGAGAGCTTCGGCCGTTACATCGGCGTCTTGCCCGTGCTCGAACGCAGCGGCGGACGCCAGTGGGTGCACTGGCGCTGGAGTGCGCCGAAGTTCCTGCGTCAGACCTTCGTCGAATGGGCGAAACAGACCGTGCGCTACTGCGAGTGGGCTGGGGCCAACTACGATCACTGCAGGCGACGCGGCAAACGTCCGCAGAGTATCTACCGCTCCCTGGCAGCAAAGTGGATCCGCATCCTGTGGCGCAATTGGACCGACCGCGTGCCCTACGATGACGCCCGCTACTGTGCCGCCCTCAAAGCCAGTCGGTCCCCTCTGCACGCCCTCCTTCAAGCGTCATGAAAACATCCTTGGCCAACCCCTTGACGGTTGTCCTCAGGTGTTGGCTGAGGAAGAGCGGATCGTCCGGCCGGAGTTGTTGACGCGGGGTGCGTCGTGCAAGGTGCAACTCGAGCGCGCGACGGAGTTCGGGCCCAATCGGCACGCTGCGGTCGTTGCCACGTTTGCCTTTGAGGAACCGGGGTGGGAGAGCGACGTGGTTCCGAATTTCACCGGCGTGCAGCACGTGGCCGATCGTCATTGCCAGCACCTCGGAAATTCTAAACCCAAGGAACATTCGCGCGGTGATGAGGGCACGATTCCACGGCGCGAGTCGTCATGGCGCAGAAAGAGACGTTCCTCCTGGGGATTAAGGTGACGCGAGCCAGAGAGGCGGGTATCGCGGAGATCGAAATGAATCATGATGCCGTCGCGTGAGCGGCGGCCCCGGTGCCGGACGACGTGTCCAGTGGGCCTGGCTGTCCACCCGCGCGTTGGCCCAGGCGGGCACACCCAGGCACGGCACTGAAAGCGCCGGAAAGGTGGAGGCGACAGCACTACCTTGGCGGGTGTGCTAGCATGGGAAAACGAGCGGGATGGGACCAATTTCCGAGCGTAGGTTCGAATACCACTCTGCTCCGTTTCGTTAGAGCGCTCGCAAATTACGTTCGGTTCGGTGGCTTAACACCTGAAGGCGCGAGAACCAAAGTGCAGCGAGATGTTTTTGTGTGAAATCGGAGCGTGGGCACAACTCCCACGCTTGTAGGTACGAAAACCGCTCGATCTTTCCATGCTCGGGCAGTCTCCAAGCGAGGCGAGCGGTTCCCTTATATACATTCCGGTGCCAGGTCTGCGTCCATGGTCCAGCTCGAGCCCGAAGCTATGCTCGACCACGTTATGTCGAATGGTCAGCAAGAAACAGTCGTGCGTCCTCGCATCACGAAGAGTCTGTCGGCTTCACGGTCCTGATGTAAGTGATGCCTGCGAGCGATACTGCCGCGGTGAGCACGAGCGCCGTGCGAGCGCCAGCGCGCTTCGGCGCGGGGAGATCGGAAGCCCAACGCCAGCCAAAAACCGCCATGATTGCTACCACGAGCAGGAATGCGGTTGCCAAATTACGGACGGCTTTCATGAACGCGGCTCGAGGACGACGGCTGAGTCTTCGGATGCGGGAGTTTTTCTCCGGCGGGCGCACCCGCAGCGCATGTGCGCCCGCTCCGGCGCAGACGGCAGCATGTGGCAGATCATGGCGATGGCCATCGGCACGGTCACGATCGTGTTGTAGAAAAGATGAAGCTCGACGCGCGGCACCGCCAATTGCGCAAGGCTAACGGGAACCGGCGAGTCGAACAAATTGTGGCCGAAGATGGCCTGCCCCTGCAGCAGAGCGTGTTCGATGTGATGCCAGAACTGGATCCAGAACGCAGTCATCCACCACGTGCGCGATCGGCCGACGAATCCGCTCCGCAACACCCAAAACCCCACCAGCATGACGAGGGCATACGCGTAGTGCAGGATTTCCAGCCGGACCAGTTCGGGATAGGCCAGCCCGCAGATTCCCCTCGCATCGGGGACCCGCCAGCCCAGCAGGTAGATCTGGATCACCTGCGCGATGTGCTCGGCCCAGTGGGCGAGCACGACCGCCGCATAGATCCACAACGCGCGCTCGTGCCGGGGGCCGTTTAGCTTCTCGCCCCACGACTTCACTGTGCCGGATTCCGACATCGTCTGCATCGTATTCTTTTCCACGATATACTTGAGGCAACCTCGCTGAAGGGAAGAGGCAATTTCCGTGCCACGCGAGGCAAAGCGATGCGGCGCCACTATTTTGCAAGCCCCCGAATGACGAACGGGACGGCCTCCTGTTGGAAATCCAGATCGGGGTAGCGCTGTTTCGCCGTCCCTTCGTAGACGAGCAGGGCCAGAATGATCAGCGTGAACTGGGATGTTCCAAAAATTCGGTGTCTTCGCTGGATGGCGAACAGCTCGTGGACGAAACCTGTCACTTGGAATTCGGCTGCCTTCAGCCCGGCCGTCTGGCTGATGAGTAGCGCGATTTCCTGGTCGAAGGCCGCGACGTCGAGATCGACGGGCAGTCGGAATGCCGTGGTTCGGACAATCCGGGCGGCGGTGTGGCCGTCCCGTAGGGCGATGGCGAGAAAGAACTCTGCGAAGGCCTTTCGCGTCTCGGAACTGATTTCAGCCATGAACCCGGCATCGAGCAGCACGAGTCGGCCGTCGGCCGCCACCAGCACGTTGCCCGGGTGCATGTCGAGATGGATGAAGCCATCCTCAAAGATCATCCGGTAGAGGGCGCGCAACCCGACGACCAATGCGGCACACGCCTGCGCGTGCGGGAGCGAGGCGTCCCCGAGTTTTTTCAGGCCGGGAATGAAATCCATGACCAGCATGTCCGCGGTGCAGAGATCACCATGCAAAGCCGGAATCAACACGTCCGCATTGCCCTCGAACATGCGTTGCAGCCGCGCATGGTTGCTGGCCTCCAGCGTGAAGTCGGTCTGGCGCAGCAGCACGGCGCCAACGTCGACGATGGCGTCGTTCACGGGGAAGCTCTTCGCGACGGGCAGGCGCGCAACGAACCGGCCGAAAAATCGGACCAGCCGGCAGTCGGCCTCCATTTCCTCCTGCACGTTCGGCCGCCGGATTTTCAACGCGATGGCCCGCCCATCCGATCGTCGCGCCCGATGCACCTGCGCGATGGAGGCGCTGGCAACGGGACGCGTGTCCACGTCCGTGATCGCGGCGCGGCCGGATGAATTTTCTATCGCGGGCAGCAGCACGCGCCAAGGCAGGGGGCCCGCGTCATCCTGCAGACGGGCCAGTGCCTCGCATACGTCGGCGGAAAGCAAGTCAGGCCGCGTGCTGAGGATCTGCCCGGCCTTCGGGAACGCTCCGCCCAGTCGCTGACAGAGCGGAGTCAGTTTGCCCACCACGACCTGGCGGAAGCCGTGCCGGTAAGACATCGCCACGGCGACGAATCTCACGAAGAAAACGGCCAGCTCCCCCGCTATCCGTGCGGATCTCATGATGGATGCGAGGACGGCTCGATCCGCGCCCGCGACGAACGCTAGGCGATCGCGTTGACCTCCAGCGGCAGACCTACGAGGCCTTCGTAACGGTAGCCGAAGGGATAGTCCAACGCGATGACCAAGGCATACGAGGCGCTGCGTTTGCCGCCGAATTCCGTGTCGATGAATTCCTGATCCGCAAACCTACGCCAACCGATGAGCGTCCAATCGTCCTGCCCTTCAGAACGACGATAGATGTGACAAAAATCCGGCGACATCTTTCGATCTTCATGATCGACCATGATATCTGTCCAGCGTAAGCGAACTCCACGGAGCGGAGCGGAAGAGGAAATGGTGCCGTCCAGTGCGAGGAACTCGTGGCTGGCGAACTCCGGGACGGTGCCCATCAAGGGACACGGATCGCCGAAGTCGATACGCATGGCCTTCACCTGAAGAATGGGCTGCGCTTGCGGATCCGACAACTGCGACTCGAGGAAATAGCCAACCGGGCCGCCGTCCATGCCGAGGTGGCCACCGACGCACCGACGGGAGGCCAGCGGGGAACGTTGCCGCTCTGTCTCGATTCCTGGCGACTGCGCAGCTGCAAGAGGCGCCCATCGGGCAGTCCGACCGTAATCAGCATTCGCCCTCCAAGCTCCATGCGGGCGTTCGTCAGCATGCCCTCGGAATTTTCCGCCGCAAAGCGCAACTGCCCGGTCAGGTGTTACCGCTGATCGTTCGATCGTCACTGGTCGACCGATACAGGCGACATTGAGCCTTCGATCATGCGCGTCAATACCAGCGGCCATCCGAGCCAAATAGCGGTTTATTTGCACCACGCGTCGCATGCGTCGTGGGCGCCAGACCTGCCGACGGCGGTTACTGCCAGTCTTGCGGGCGCAGCGTGGTGGGACGATTGGTTCCGTCCCCATCGTAGTCGACTTTGCCATCGACGGTAGAATGCACCGGTAGACTGTTGAAGTCTAACTTTCCATCGCCGTTCCAGTCGGACACCTTGCCATAGAACGTGCCATAAAACTCGGTATTGGCAGGCTCGCCGGTGATTGGGTTCACGCTGTTGCACAACTGCAGATGTCCAGCCTGCAGGTCGAAACGATTGCGGATCAGCAGTTCCACGTCGACGTGTCCGGTGCCGAAAAAAATCCCCCGGGTGGTTTCGACCAGGCGAAGATCGCCATCCCAATAACGTGGAGGCGAAGCGGTTTCCGCCGATCGACTGAACGTCATCGGCACGCCTTGTATCACATGCTGGCCGGCGCCGACGTAACCTGTCCGGCCGGAGGAGTAGAAAGGCCGCTTGAGCTCGGCCCAATAGTTGTGGCTCAGGACCGCATCGGAAAGCCGGGACGTTTCGCCGGAAAAAGGAAAAACCTCAAAATGAGGAGAGCCGTCGGGGTTGAGGCCTTCCATCCGTTTCTCGATGATCAAGTCGGAAGCCAAGGAGACGGACCTCACCAAGGCTGTCGCGCGGCCGAAGACCTTGTAGAACCAGAGCGGTGAGATGACCGTTTTCTTGATCACCGACCCAACCCGGGTCGTGGAATAGCCGGCAAACATCAACGGAAGCACCACATCGAAGCGCTTTCCGGGCGTAAATTCCCATGGGCGCTCCGATACCGCGGTGTCGATCGCGCGCATGTCGCGAGTGGCAATCGAGACCATTTCCCGGAGCAGCAAGGTCGCCCATTCGCTCAGCTCGATCGCGGTTTTGTCGTTGCTGACCGACTCGAGAAAATCCGCCGCGCTCTGCGGGGACTTGTGCGCCGCGTGAGCGATCGCCAGCAGGATGGAGACCTGGTTCTCCAAGGTCGGCGCGCCGGCCAGCAGGCGGGTGAGCGTATCCACTATCTTGTCGTCAGGAGTGTCGAGGTGCTCCCAGACGGCCTGGTCCCAAAAGATGGCATCTTTCGATTCGATGAGCGCCCGGGAGGTCAGCGCCATGGTGTTCCAAGGCAGCTTTTCCGTCCTGCTGCTGCGTATCCCCGGCAACAACCTCAACCCACGCTCGATTTCGTTCCTGACGGCGGGGGTGAATCGCGTCATGGCGGCGGGCGAGAGGCCTGAGGGCCGCTGGCGCTCGATGATCAGTGCCCGGCAGAGCGCCGTGTGCCCGCCAGCCGTGATCGCCCGCTTCTGCTCTCCGTTGAGTTTCACGACGTCTCGTTTCGCAGCTTAGCGCAGGCCGGCGACCTCGCATCGCAGGAAAGACCTTTCCTGGTCGGAAATGGCAGGCAATCGCGGTGCACCTTGCGTCGGGTTGACGTTTCCGAGCTGGTATTGCGGCACCATGATGCCGAACGCCAGATAACCGACGACCTTTCCATCGGGGCCTTTCATCTCGTTGGCCGCGTTGCCGACGTGGCGAAAAGCGGTGCCGCCATTGGTGAAGGGGAAGCTGCTGATCGTAGCCTGAAGCTCCTTTTTGACCGCGACGTCGATCATGCCAGTCATCGGGCCGTGGACGCCACGGAGGCGAAGATTCATCAACATTCTCGCCTCGGCCGGCACGTCCAGATCGCGCGCCACCTGATGCGTATAGCCGAAATTCGGCAACCCGAAGTCGGCCGTCATCTGGATCGTCGTGTTCAGCTCCTTGGAATAGCCAAACTCCTCCATGGCGATAACCGACATCGGTATGCGCCGGATGCCGCTGATCTCGTCGATTTCCGGCGCGTGGCGAAATATCGTGATCGATCCGGTAAATGAAATCTCACGGCCCACGCCGGAAGTCCGGTCCATGATCGCATGCTTGATTTTCACGAGATCGCTCCGGTCTCCTTTCGGAAGATCGACCGCCAAGCCGATCCAGACGCGCGTCAGCGCTTCGAACGTGAAGGCGCTGTTGGCCATCTCATCGAAAAAATTGTTGGCCTGGAGTTTCATTTTTTCCGCTCAGGTTGGATGGGTCCCGATCCGACTTTGCCGCGGGGTTGAGGTCGCCGCTAGCGCTTGGCGAGCATCGCCTTGAAGCGCGCCATATCGCGTGGGTTCCGGCTGGCCTTATACATGAGCGCTTCGTCGCGGCCCATGTAGGCTCCCACCTTGTATTCGAGTTCCTGGACATAGCCGACGAAATCCTCGTCTGGCGCGCCCCATTTGTAGAGCGGCAGGGCCCTGACATCGGCCTTCCCTCCCTCGCCGATCGTGGGGATTCCCTGGACGTCGTCGTTCTTGAGAATGATCGGTGTCTTGTTGAACAGCGTCATGTTGAGGTCGTGCAGCGTGAACCGGGCCGCCACATTGATGGAACAGGCGGCGTTGGCGACGCTGCCGCCCGGCAGGCCTTCCGAAGCGGGAAACGTGTTTCCGGCGCTGATCACGTTGGGATTCAAATCCACCGTAATGGCGCCCAGCTTGGGGTCCTGGCCGAAAAGCCGCAGGTCCGTGAAATTAACATACACCGTGGCGGTCCCCCATTCGTTGGTGCTGGGGTTTCCGCGCGTGACCTGAAAGTAGCCGGAGAAATCGACCGTGAACCGGCCCATTTTCGGAATGAAGAACGTATCGACCGTCTTGAGGTTCAGGTTGTCGATGCCCGCCGGCGGATGTTGCTTTCGCACGTGTTTAGCCGGGGCGCCGTCGCCCAGGAAAAGCTCCGGCAACCCCTCGGGATCGACGTATTTTCCCCACAGCAGCTTGCCGGTCTTCCAATGCACATTTCTGCCGAATTGTTCCAGGATGTTCATGAGCGGGACGGGTTGAAGTGACTTTTCCATCCCTATCATAGCGGGTCGGGCTGAAAGCTGCTTCTCCCGGATTGCGAATATTCGCGCGCGCGGCTAAATCGACGTTCGGAGCAGGTGGGGCAGCGCGATCACCAACGGTGGATCTGAAATTGCTACGGGCCGCAGGTCCGCCCGCACGTGGTTGGCGTCGCCCGCAATCAAAGTGCGTGCCACCCGCGTCTGCTCCGGCTGGCGTATCGGATCGAAAGGCGGCACGTTCATGGGCAACTGCAGCACGAGCAGGTGAAATGCAGCCTGCGCCGGCCGGCGAATCCGGAAGGGGCCAGGCCCCAGCAATACGGTCCCGGCCAGAGGGGGGCCTTGAGGAATCGCCTTTCGAAAAGCGCCGACGAAGATGATCCGGTTGAACCGGTTCTCGGGAGCCGCGACGTAGCCTTCCAGGGTGTCTGAACCTTCGTAGCGATGGGTGCGGGAGAATTCGAGCGCGTCGCGCCACAAGTCCTCCGGCGCGTATTGCTTCACCGCTTCCCGAAAGGTCACAGGCGAAAGGCCTACTAAGGCATGGAAAATCCGGGAGAAGGTCCCGAGCGAAGAGTAGCCCACGTCGAGGCAAATGTCGGTCACCGACGCATCGGAAGCCAGCAGAGCCCGCTTGGCCCGCTCCATTCGAACCGCGGCCAGAAACAACCGCGGGCTGATGCCCGTCACCGCCTTGAAGACCTTGATGAAGTAGAACGGGCTCATAGCCACAGACGCCGCCATGCTTTGCGTGGAGTGGGGCGATGCCAAGTCCTGCGTCATGGTGTGGATGGCACGCTCCACCGCCAATTGGTGCTGCGCGACGGTATCCGGCCGCCGGACCGCCGTGAGGTCGGCATCACTCCCGGGCGGTGTCGCGAGCATACGAATGAAGTGCCGCCACAAAATACGGCGGAATCTCAATCGGGGTCGGAGGCTTCGGATCGTTCCGCTCCAAGCATCTGATCCGCTGTTTGCCCGTCGCCACAAGGAGCGGTGCCTCGTCTGTGATCTTCCGGTAGTCGAACAGCAACGTCATCGACGTTCCGGCGATCACCCCCAGGCGCAGCTCGATCTGCACTTGGTCGAACGGGAAGAGCTCGTGGAAATACCGGCAGGAGGCGCTGAGGGTGGCGAGCGCCAGGCGCCGACTGTTCAGGGCCGCACACATTTCCGGCACGTGCTCCTGCAGGAACAATTCCCGCACCCGGCCCTGCCATGCGAGGTAGCTGGCATAGTAGACATTCCCCACCGCGTTGGTGTCTCCGTAACAGACGAGGTGTCGGTAGACGTAGGCTTTGGATCGGCTCATCGGGGCGCGCTCGGGAGGAGGGTGCGGGCAGCCAGCGTTTTTTGGATCTTTTGCCGCCACGATTCATAGGCCGGCGGGGAATTTTCGAAGGACAGCCCGGCCTGCGCCTCGTCCGTCACCCGCGCGGCCTCGCGGGCGGGCATGCCGCACGCGGTGTCGTGACGAGGCTCGAGCTGCCCGCCGCACTCGAGCGCTTTCGCCGCGAACGCCGCCCCCTGCGCGAGCGCGGGCGCGTGCGGCCCCGCGGCCTGCTGCACGTCCTGGAGCTCCGCCTCCGCCGGCTCGCCTGCATACACCATCGCCAGGCCGACGCCGGCCCAGAGATCGGCCCGGCGCGCTGGTGCGAATTCTCCGATCCGGCAGATCAGTTCCTCCGGCTGGGCGGCCGCGACGAACCACAGGCACCTCCCCACGCCCTGGTCGAACGCCCTCGCCTCATACGGCGCTCCGCCCGCTGGTGCCGCGAGCGAGGCGCGCCGATGCGGTGCGGCAAAAAAATAATCTCGGAATCCCATGCCGTCGATCGCCAGCCAGCGCAGCAAAGGATCCAGCTCGGAAAAAATCCGCCGGGCACCCGGCACCCAGCCGAAAGCCCAGCCGGCGCCCACGTGCATCAGATACGTGTAGCGTTCCCCGTGCTCCGCGAGGAAAGCGGCCAGCAATGGGCGACGCCAAGGGTTGAGCGCCTCCCGCGCGACGAGCGCCATCGCGGCGCCTTCGTAGGCGAAGCCGCGCAGCGCGCGGTCCACCTGCTCCAGCCTCCGCGCCAGGCTCGTCTGGTCCGGTGCGTCGAGCCCCGCGTGATAACCTTCGCGGAACGTGGCCACGATCGCCTCGAAACGCTCCTGCTGCCGCTCGCTGCGCGCGACGATTCCGCGCGCGCGGGCGGTCGCGTCCATGCGCTTCAGGCGGGCGGCCAGCCTTCCGATCCCGCGCGCCAGCCGATCGCCACAACGGTGGCGAAATCCAGGCGCGGGCGGGGAGGAGGCTGACATGGCGGAGGAGCGTGGCGGATCGTGGACTCTCTAGGCCCGCCCGAGGATGGCGCGGACCCGAGGCTCCGGCGCGGCGGACGCGTTAATGGACTTCCTGTGGCAATACCACAGCCAGCCGCCGCGAAGGAGGCACGTGATCGAGAGGCAGAAGAAAAGCGTGTAGACCACCCCCAGCGCCATCAGCACGCCATACACCGCCGCAGTCCCGAGGCCGAACCAGATCTGGCCCTGCCTGTCGTCGGGTGTCGTCTGCGGATCGGTGATCATATAAAACGTGAACAGGATGAACGCGACACCTGTCATCGTGTTCAGCGCAGCCGCCAAGCGGACGTCCATCATCGCGGAGCGCACCACCGCTTGCAGAACGAACCCGCCCAGCCACGCTAGGATCAGCGGCAGACGCTCGGTCTTGTTCTTGTTTATCCGCGACCCGAAGAAGATGATGATCGTTGGGATGAGGTAACCAAGCAGGCCCGGCAGATTTTCCGTGAACTGGTAGGGCATTGCCACACCCACCCAGTGAAAGCAGAGCAGCGTGACGGTAATCCCGCAGTTCGACGGGTTCATGAAATGCTGCATCCGTCCCGTGGCGTCCATCGGCGCCTGCAGTAGCGCTTTCGAGGCGATGGCCACTACCGCGGCGAAGATCACGACGTCGATCCGGTCGTTGGCATAGGTCAGCATGGCGACCGCCAGCCCGGAAATGTGCGGAGGCAGGAAAAAATCGATCCGCCGCTGCCAATCGATTCGCTTTTGTGAATCGCGATCCTGCGAATCGGTCTGCTCCCTCCGTGTCGTCGCAAAGAAACGTGGCGTTTCACCAGTGCCCCGGACCTTCATGATTTCCAGGATAATTTCCGTGGCGTAGGCGGCGAGCACGGCGGCGACGCTTTGCAGATGGGATTGCTCGAAACCCAGCACGGTGTGGCCCAGCACGTTGAGGACGGTGATGGCGACGGCGAAAAACCGCAGGGCCTCGAGGCGTTTCTTTTTAGTTTTTTCGTCCATCGGATTCGTCCCCCACCACCACGACCCACCAGCCGTCGATCCCCACGGCTTTCGTCGGGTCCTTGTCCTCCAGCGGATGCGAGGTGCGGAGCTGCTGGCCCGTCGGCGCCGCGCACACGATGCCGGGATAAGCGGTCCAGCCTTCACGGGCGGGAAAGGGATCGTCCTGCCGCTCGGCCACCGGGGCGTTTCCGGGCGTCGGTTGCGGCCCGCGCCATTGGACCTGCACGGTCAGGCGCTCCGTGATTGCCCGCATTCCAACGCCGAAATGCGCTTCTGCCGGCCGGCGCCCACTGTGCCCGTTGCCACCGTCGATCACGGCTGTGCCTACGACGAGGCGTTGCTGGTCTTCGAGCACAACGCGCGCGCCTATCACCGGCGTGGCGGTCCACCGCTTCTTTGCAAAGGTGGCGGCGGTGTGCACGCCGAGCGGGGCGGGGTTGTCGCCCGCGCGCTTCACCACGCGCACGCCGACGAAGTTTCCCGCTGCGGCCGCCGCATTACGATAGGCGAACGAGTCTTCCCACTGGTTCGCGAGCACGAAATCGATCCGCCCGTCGTGGTCGATGTCACCCACGGCGATGCCGCGCGAAACCATTTTGTCCCGAAAAACCGGCTGCGTCCCGCGCCGAAGATCGGCGCCGATGTCCACAAAGGTGGTTTCCGTCGGCAGGCGGGCAAAGAAAGCGAGCCGGCTGTCGCCGCTGAGCTTACCTTGGCGGCGACGGACTTTTGCTTTCGGCGATTCGTCAGTGCGGAAATATGGCCACGCCCAAAGGTGACGCAGGTTGTAATCGTTGCCCGTGGCCAGCTCCTGCAAATAGGCCCACTGGTTAACGTCGCCCTGCAGAAAACCAAGCGCCTGCACGACTTCCGGGCACCCGTCGTTGTTGAAGTCGGCCGCCTTGATGTCCCAGGCCCAGCCGCTGCGAGCGAGGCCGAGGTTTTCGCTGTTGTCGCGGTATGCCGCGACGCCCTTTTCGAAGTTCGCCCGCATTTCCCTTCGCGAAGGCACCGTGGGCTCAAATGCGAAATGGCTTTCGAGCAGCGCCCACTCCTCGGCGATATTGCTGACGAGAATCGACGACGGTTGATGCGCTTGGGACGGTCGCAACGTCACGAAATCGACACCCATGCCTTTGAAGCTGTCGCGGCCGAGAGTCTTGGAGCGCGGCACGCTGAACTCCGGGGTCCCGCGAGCCACCCGGAATTTCACTTGGCCCGGCGTCGAGCGGTTCACCAGCAGCCGGTCCTCCCCGAAATCGTTTGCAAGGTAGATCTCCGGTAGGAAGTCGCCGTCGAGGTCGCCAGCCGCGATGGCGAGCGTCCAGCCATCGAGAATTTTGATTGAGCGCGACTCCGCGTCGCTGGAGTCGTCGTCTTCAATCTCGATCGGAGCGTGGCGGAAACTGATTTGTTTATCATCGCTTGAATTGAGCAGGACATATTTCCGACCGCCATTCAGCGCGCGTGACATGGATGACTGCATTTTTTGCGGCTTGGTCTCCGCATTGGGATTCAGCACTTCGGCGGTCGACGGAAAATAGTTGCCGATCACCAGGTCGGGACGCCCGTCTCCGTCGATGTCGGCCTGACAGACGCAGTTGGTAAACCATTTCGCGTCACCACCTAGTATCGCCGCGGGTAGATTGCGTCCGGTTTGCTTCCAAGACCCGCCGCGCGGATTCTTGAAGGCCACCGGCAGACGGCCCCAGTAGTAAACGAGCACGTCCATCCAGCCGTCGGCATCGAAGTCCCCGATTACCGAGCCCATCGGGGCCCAAGTGCGTTTCGAATCAGCGTTCGCCGCGTCAGGCGGTGGCGGAGTCAGCTCGTCGATTTCCTCCGCCACAAAGCTGTCGCCCGATGGCTCGAGCCGGATCAATGTGACACGATCGTCGCGCGGATCAACGAGGACACAGGTGTCAGGACGTCCGGAATTGCGCAGATCGCCGAGTGAAACGGCGGCGCCGACAGATGAAATCCAGCCGTTGTTCGGCGCGTAATCACGATGCACGTCACGAGCAATCCGCGCGCCGCCGCCGGGCAATGCAGTCGGGGCGCCAAACGCATACGCCGACACCAGCGCCGCCGGTTTCGGTGTCGGCCACGGATTGGTCGCGAGATAGGCGACCGCGATCATCGCTCCCGCAACCACTCGGCGGGGCCAGTGAGACCGCGTGGCCCACGGGCGCTGCGATAACGAGCGATCGGCAACGGGCGAAGTGGAGATGGATGCCGCCGATGCTTTGTCGGCGGTTTCGAAGCTGGGGGGGGGCTGGATCACCGGAGGAGCGCGATCGCTAGGCGATTCGCATAAGTCATGCCGCGGTAAAACAAATCATTGAACCGATGGGGAGTGTAGCGATCTGTGCCTCCACGTTGCTCGCCGGGCCATGGGCACGTTGCCGCCTCGTAGAGATCCGAAAGCGGCTGCTCCGATCGATTCGAGGACGTTGGAGTGCGTGAGAGCCGCGAAAATACCGACGATCGACGACGACGCGGACGGGGTAGTGCCATCTTCAGCGACGCGGCCGCCGGACCGCGATGCTCGATCTCGCGGGCGAGTTGCGGGCAAACAACGACGGCCAATCGTTGCGCCAGCCGCGCTATGGGGAGCGTTGGGATCCGCACGACATGATGCCCTGAACAAAAGGCAGAGGAAGGAAGGATGAACCCGCTACGCGAAAGCGCGTCTGAAGCGAACGCGCTCCGGGAGCTGGCCTAGGGATAACCGGACTTGATCACCGGGGTAGCCGGTGGGGGCGGCCGAACGAAAGAAAGTTCGCTCCTGGAATTCAAGTATTTTGTGCGGTTCACCTATGGTGACCGATTGAAAAAGGCACCCGCGAAGCAAATGGGCGCGATTCCCATACCCAAATATTTGCCAGAATATTTGCCAGCAGATGGAAAACTCGCACCATTCGGTGACACCAAGGTTCACTTTGGTGCAGTTCTAACTAAAACATAAACAACTCGAAGCACGTTCAACGAAGCTTTTGGCTGTTGGGCTCGCGAGAGGTTCGAATCCCTCCTCGGTGGGCGGGAGAGTGACCGTCGTTCGCGTCACAATTCCTCCTTTCCCCACAAGTGGGGAATTCAGCTGCTCCAATCCCTTGATCGAAATCGCGAATTCCGCGGGGTGGAGATCGCGCAGCGATACTGCCTTGATCGGGCGTAGATTGACGAAAGCAGGAACTGGCAGTCGCTAGAGGATTCGAGCGAGGCGAGCGTCGGTTCGACGGTTGGAGCGACGCCGAAGGACAGAAAAAAGGCGGCAGGGGTTACCGGCCGCCGGGGTGGCGAGGGTCACTCGCTTTGTTCGGACTTCAGTTCCGCGAGGCGGTGGAAGATGAACGTGTGGGCCTGGTCGGCCAGCTTGGCGACGAGCGGGAGGTCATCACGGCCGAAGCTGTCGGTGTCGTGATAGTTCTTGGCGTCGTCCACGTAGGTCCGGGCGAAGGTCACGTTGTAGAATTTTTTCTGGTCGGCTTCGTTCTCCCACACGGCGGCCTTGATCCGGCCGAGGCGGAAGGTTTTCACCGGCAGCTTGGCGCTGGTGGTGGGCTTGGCAGGCGAGGCGGGTTGAGCGGTCTTGGAGGGCATATAGTTCCTTTTTTGATTTTGAGGAGCGGGATTGCTGTCTCGCCCCAAGGCGGGGGTGCCGGCTGGGACGAGGGGACGGTTGGGGGGATTCCTTTCAAGGAGGACCCGAACGCTCCCTGTCCGCGCAGCGGCGGCGCGGTTGGAGGGGCCGCCAGAGAGAGCGAAAACGATCCCGGAAAAAGGAACGTGCCGCCTTGGCGGCGTTGCCCGGAAGAACGCGGACCGCTCGCAACCACGACTGCATGCAGCGCTGCCGGGGTGCTCCGTGCCGCCACCGGATCGGATCGTGGGAGAATGAAGCCGGAGAAATTCCGCAACGGTCTCGCCCGGTCCGGGGCGACGACATTTCACGACTCTGCCAGCGGTGATGACTCACGCCGACGAGGGCCAGCCACACGGTCAGCGTGACTCGCGGAGCTGAAGTCCGCAGTGACCTCGCCTGACTTTCGGCCGGTCCCGGCCGCTTTGGGTCCGCAGGCACCGCTCAGTTTGTGGGGAGTCGCATGACTCCACGGTGATGAATCGCCGTGCCTCGCCCGATGCTCCGGGCCTACCGAATCCGGTGTAGGATTTACCCCGCAATTTCGGCAGGGCTGCTCGATTGAGGATGACGCCGGGAGGCGCAGAGATGGATGCAGCGAAACCCAACTCATCCATGAAAACGAACCACACGACATCATCCATCACCGGCCCCGACGCGGCAGCGTCGGTGGTGCGGTATCAAATCTATCGGCAGAACCGCGCGGGGCTATTCCGTCCTAGCCATCGAACTGATTCCGCGCCGGAGGCGGTCGAGGCGTTCCTTAATCAGGCGCCCGCCTTTGATGGCGGCGAGGTGCGCCTCTTCGATCACCGCGAGCAGCGCATTGTCGCGTCGGTGGAGTGGAGGACTGAAAAGACCGACTTTGGCTTTCCGGTGCATCACCGCGTGAACCGCTTTCACGATGCGATGGTCGAACAGCTCGCGGCTGATGTCCTGGCGCGCGAAAGCCTCCGGGAGTCCGTTCGTCATAGCCTGCTGGCTGGGGTTTGATCGCCATGAATCCGACCTCCCGGGCGATTCTCCAATCCGTCGTGACGACCGACTCCTCCCTAACGAGCGGGGAGCGGGATCTGGTGCAGCGACTGATTTCCGGGCAGGTGGAAGAGGTTGCACGCGGAGGCGACAGCGACGCTCGTGCTCTGGTCACGCAGAAGCGCGCGGCGGAACTCCTCAGCGTGAATCGCGTGACGATCTGGAGGATGACCAAGGAGGGACTGCTTCACCCGGTGGAGATTCTCCCCGGGACTTGGCGTTATCCGCTGGGTGAAATTATGCGACTTACGCAACGTGGGATCGGGTGTTTGGTCGGCTCCCCTCGGGAGCAGGGTGCCTCGGGCATCCCTTCGGCCGCCTAAATTTCCTCCAGTTTTTGCTGCCTTAGCCACTCCGTCAGGAGTGGCTATTTTATTGATGCTCAAGGGTCAGACCTGTGGGTGCGGAGCCTGAAGGCCGATGGGGAAAACCTGCTTTTCGGCTCGAAAAAATGTTTGGCGTAATGTTTGGTTTTGGTGTCCCAAAGTTGCCTCGTGTTGACTGAGGTTGCACGCGGACAGTCGCTCTTTCGAAAATCGCGTAAGCCGTTAAACAAGAAACCCCCGGAAGCGATTCCGGGGGTTTCAAATTGGGTGCAGGGGCTGGATTTGAACCAGCGACCTTCAGGTTATGAGCCTGACGAGCTACCAGGCTGCTCCACCCTGCAACAAGAGGGAGGCGGAACGTCTTGGGCGGGTGAACACCTGTCAACGCCTTTTTCCATATTTTCCCGAATTCGCACTTGCCAGCGCAGGGGGCGGAAGGTGTGTTGGCCGGCTCTTTGTCAGGCAGCGAAATCCAACCCAAACCATAACACATCCATCGATCGCAAGGCGGCCCTCTGGCCGGCCTGTGTGTCGTCAGATACATCAGATCATATGAGCATCAGCGTAACTCCCAAGGACCTGCTCGACGCAGGCGTGCACTTCGGCCACCAGACTAAGCGCTGGAACCCGCGTTCCAAGCCGTTCGTCTTCGATCATCGCCAGGGCGTGACGATCATCGACCTCGGCAAGACCCACGAGGCGCTCGCCAAGGCCTGCCAGTTCCTGGAAGACACCGTCGGCAACGGCGGCAACGTCCTCTTCGTCGGCACGAAGCGCCAGGCGAAGGACATCGTGCGCGAGGCCGCGGCCTCGGTGAACATGCCGATGTGCGTCGACCGCTGGCTCGGCGGCACGCTCACCAATTACGAGACGGTCCGCAAATCGATCGCCAAGTTCAAGAAGTACCAGGCGATGGAGACCAGCGGCGAGATGGCGAAGCTACCCCGCAAGGAGGAGTCGGCCATCAAGCGCGAGATGACGCGCATGCAGAAGAATTTCGCGGGCATCGCCGACATGGGCGGCCTGCCGTCGGCCATGTTCGTGGTCGATGTGAACCACCACAAGATCGCCGTGGCCGAGGCGTCCCGAGCGGGCATTCCGTGTGTCGGCATCGTCGACACGAACTCGGATCCGACGACGGTCACACACCCGATCCCCGGCAATGACGACGCGGTGAAGTCGATCCGCATCATCGTCGAGGCCGTCACGGCGGCGGTGCAGAACGGTCTCGCCCAGCGCGACACGCGCCGCGCCCAGCGGGGCCAGGCCGACCTTCGCGCCACCACGGCCGGCGTGGAGACCGCCGCCGCCCCGGCGGGTGAAGAGGACGTGCTTGCCAAAGTCGAACTCCCGGCCGACGTCGCGGCGGTGGTCGAGGGTGAGACCGAGGGTGCCGCCGCCGTGGCGAAGAAGAAGCCGGTCCGCGCCAAGCGCCCGGTGGTCAAGGCCGAGTAATCCGCCTTCAACCCATCCGTTTCAATGAGCACCATCACCATCACCGCCCAGGCGGTCGCGGATCTGCGCGAGAAGACCGGCGCCGGCCTGCTCGACTGCAAGAAGGCCCTGACCGAGGCCAACGGTAACGTCGAGGAAGCCATCACCATCCTGCGCAAGAAGGGCGCCGCGTCGGCCGCCAAGAAGGCGGAGCGTGTGACCAAGGAAGGCATCATCGAGAGCTACATCCACGTGGGCGGAAAGGTCGGCGTCCTCATCGAGGTCAACTGCGAGACCGATTTCGTCGCGCGCAACGAGGACTTCCGCGCCTTCGTGAAGGACCTTTGCCTCCAGATTGCCGCCGCCAGCCCGCTCTTCGTCTCGCGCGAGGAAGTGCCGGAAGGCGACGTGCAGAAGGAGCGCGACATCGCCGCCGCTCAGGTCCAGGGCAAGCCGCCCGCGGCCGTGCAGAAGATCGTCGAAGGCAAACTGGAGAAGTTCTATTCGACCATCTGCCTCGTCGATCAGCCCTTCGTGAAGCTGCCCGAGAAGACGGTGAAGGAGATGATCACCGAGAAGATCGCGAAGATCGGCGAGAACATCCAGGTCCGCCGCTTCGTGCGCTATCAGCTCGGCTCCTGATTGATTCGCAGGATTGTTTTCGAGGCGCCCCGCCGCTTGAGTGGGGCGCCTTTTCTTTTGGCATGAAAGTCTCCCGAGCCCAGATCGTCAGGCGTGGCCTGACGCACCGCTGTCCCAATTGCGGGGCGCCCACCTTGTTCAAGCCGGGGACGCTGTTCCGGCTCAATCGCTCCTGTCCGTCCTGTGGGTTCGTCTTCGAGCGGGACCACGACGAGGGTTTCTTCCTCGGGTCGATGTCGCTCAACTATGGCGTCACGCTCGTCCTGTTCCTGCTGCCGGTGCTGCTCCTCTGGTATTACAAGGTGATCGGCGACACGCTCGCCGTCGTGCTGGCCGGCGTGGGCGCCGTCGGTTTTCCCGCGTTGTTCTACCGTTCGTCGCGCAGTTGGTGGCTGATGAACTACTATTTCTTTTTTCCGCACCACCTGCCGGCCAACGGTGGCACGGGCCGCGCGGGGCAGGACGACAACACGTAGGTTGGGAGCTTAAATCCCGGCGATTTTCGGCTTCCGTTTTGCGGGTCGCGGCCTATGTTTCCGCGTCCTGCGCCGGAGAGGTGGCAGAGTGGTCTATCGTACCTGACTCGAAATCAGGCGTGCCCGAAAGGGTACCGTGGGTTCGAATCCCACCCTCTCCGCCATCCTTCGCCTCCTCGCAGCGGAAGCGAAGGTAACCCAGCGAAATGTTTGAAATGGGTCCGGTAGAACCCCGAAATGGGTGTCCGTAAAGGTCCGGATGTCCCAACGAAATGGGTGGTTTGACGAAGCTGCTGCTGCAGGCACCGTCGGGGGCGATCATTCGCCTACCCCATGAATCGCGCGCTTCTACGCGGCCTCGCCGCGCTCATACTCGCTGGCCTTCTACCTCGCCTCGGCGCCACGGTCCTGACGGTCAGCCAGTCGGCTGGCGGGACTGCTTTCTCCGCCCCTCAAAATGCCTGGAACGGCTCCCTCGGCTTTGTCTCGAGCGTCGCGCTGTTCGATGAATCGCTCGGTACGCTCACCGCTGTTTCCCTGACTGCCTCGACCACAGCCACAGTGATAACCTACGAGCGCAACGAGTGGGCTCAGGCCGTAACGTACACCCCGCAGGTTTTCCTGCTGACCACGGTTTCGCTGGCGGGCGTGATGCCGGCTCTCGCCACGGACTCCGACATGGCGACGGGCAGCCCAATCCTGCTGCAGCCCCAGCAAAATTCCCCCACGTTCAGCCCCGCATTTGCGAATACCCTCACGTTCGAGTCCAGCGATCCGACATGGCTCGCGAGCTTCACCGGTATCGGTTCGAAGGTTATTAACGTGAGGCAGCAGTACGACGGCCTGACCACTTTCGGCGTGGCCTCCGCCAGCGGCACCGCGAGCTTCACCCTGACGTACCACTACCAGACTTCTGACGGCGGTTCGACCTTGGCGCTCGCGGCGCCCCTGTTCCTGCTGGCGCTGCTGCGTCATCGCCGGAAGAGCAGTTTGTAAAGCCGATTGCTGGACGGAGTGAACGTCGGGTCTCCGCCGCCCCCGCCGGCGTCCGTGGTCGCCGAGTCGGTGTTGCTCGCAGAGGATTCTCCGGCGCCGTTCACCGCGATCACCCGGTACTCGTAAGTCGTCGCCGGCGAAAGACCGGTGTCGCTGTAGGTCTCGATGCCCGCGGAGGTCGTTGCGACGACGCCCCACGAGCCCGCCCCAATCCTTCGCTCGAGTCGGAATCCGGTTTCGTTATCGGAGTTGTCAGACCACGCGACGTTGATCTGGGTGCTGCTGATCGTGGTAGCGGTAAGGCCGGATGCAGCGATCGGCGGAGATCCAGCTTCAGGCGCGTCGAGGCGAAGTGCGCGGCCGGCAGCCGGGATCACGTTCTCCGTGTCGGGCGCGGCCAGCACGCTGATAGGTGGCCAGCTATAGGTCCCAAGATAATCAGGCTTTGAAGTGCGACTGGTGAGGGTCGCTGGGATATACCGGCCGCTCGGGATCGCCGACGTGAGTGCGCCGCCCGGAGTGCCTGGACCATTGAAGATGTAGTTGTGCCGCTCGTCGACTGTGTCGCTGGTAGTGAAGTCGCGTTCCTGCATCCCGTTCGGGCCCGGCCATAGGCGGTAGACGTCGCCCACTTCCGGCGCCCCGCCGTATTCGGTGCCGCGCGACAACGTCACAACGCCATCCGAGATGCCGGTGATGGTCATCGTCTGCATGATCTTCGTCGTAACGTACCCCGGGTTGGAATCCGGCGAGTACGCACGAACGGGGGCCAGGCCGACAACCAAGGCAGCGGGGGCCTCGAGGCCCGTGTTGACCGTGCCCGACACCGAATCACCCGTCACGCTCGTCACCGTGAGGAAAATGCCCGGCACAATCTCCCGATAGAATGGCCCACCCACCGTCGTCTGCCTGCGCGGTGTACCACCATTGTGCACCCCGCTGAACGACGGATTGCCGTAGGAAATAGCTCCAGCGTGGGTGTTGTTCTTCCCGAGGACATTGCCGATTATCACCCCAAACGTCGTGCCGCGTGAAACGATGAGGTAGCCGGTATCCTGCTGCCCCACCAGATTGCTGTTCCAGAGCGGCGTGGACTCGGACATGTGATAGCCGTCCGACTGGATCGAATACGAGACGCAGTGCTCCACCAGCACGAACGAATTGTGCCCGCCGTGATTCGTCGTGATGTTGGCGCGCCCGAGGAGTTTCGCCGGGCCATCAGTCGTGTACGTGGCGATGATCGCCGACGCCATCGTTGAGGTGTTGACCTGGATTGCGGGGAACGTGCCGTACACCACGTTGTCCTCAATGAGCAGTCCGATCGACTCGGGACCTGTCAGGATGCCGGCGCCGTTGGTGCCTCCGCCGTTTCGCCACCCGATGTCCGAGAAGCGAATCTCGCACATCCAGGTCTTCCCGATCATGATTTGCCGATTCGGAGTAGCGTGCGCGTCAACATCGTACACCCACGAAGACGCACATTGGAACACGTTAATGAGACCCCACGGCAAAGTCGTCGTTGAGGTGCCACCGATGGCGAGGTTCTCAACCGAGAGCCCTTCGCGGATGAAGGAGTAGCCGTGGATGTACGGGTCGAGGTCGAGGGTCACGTCCATCGCCAGCGGCGGCCAGACGTCGATCGTGTCGCCCGTCTTGCCGGTGACCTTCACGAGCTGCACGCGAAGATAATCATATCCGAGCATCGCGAACGCTGGCGCCCGCGTCGGCGTCGCGTTCTCGAGCTCCGACTGACTCAGCAGGTTCCGGATCGAAAGCCGGAGGTACTGCCCAACCGAGATGCTTGATGCGTTGTCGAGCTGGATACTGGTGTCCCCGCGAAACGCATCTGCGGCCACGGAGATCGGTAGCGCGTTGTCGAACCCGAAATAATAGTCGGTGTCGTTGCCCATCTGAATCGCCGGGGTCGATTGATTCCGGGCGTCGATATACGTGACGCTGACCTTCCAGTCGTTGAACGACTCTCCCAACTCGTCGTAGTGGCTGGAGTTGTACCCTTCCGGAAGCGGGTCCGGCTCCTCCTGTGATCCGACGGAGGTCACGTCAATCACGAGCGTCGTGCCAGAGTACGATGTGACCGTGCCCTGCATGTATGTGATCGGCTTGAGATGCCGCCAGACGCGAACACCAATCCCGGCCTCCCACGGGCCACCAGAACGCACCGTGAGAGTCTTCGTGCCGGTGCCCAAGACGAGCGACGTGGACGACAGCTCGTGCTTCCGTCCCGCTCCACGAATGGAGCGGTTGTTGTTGTTCATCTGGATTCCGCCATCGAGCCGGTATACGCCAGCGGGGAGCTCCATTGCCTGATTCTCGGGCGTTGCGTTGTACGCCGCTTGGATCGCCGAGGTTGCATCCGTCGCACCCGTGCGATCGGCGCCGTGATCCGTGACTGCGTTCCGCCCAACGGGCCGGGCCGACGGTCCGCCGTCGACGCGGTGCTCGATGCCGCCGGGAACTCCGAGCGTGGATCCGGTCGTGTTACCGCCCGTCGTGATGACGAGCGGCACCAGCCGGTCGGCGTCGATGTCGATCGGTTGCGCGATCGCGGCCAAAGCCGAAAGAATGAAAAAAGTCAGACGCTTGATCATAGTCCGTACTTTGATTCCAGATACCCTACCACGTTCGTCTGGTCGCCACCGCTCAGCACCGAGTTGTAAATGATGACCTCAGCCACGTCGCCACTGACGTACTGATCCGTGATAAAGCGGCGGCCGAGGCGGTTGATCGCTGCGGAGAAGGTTTCCGACGACGACCCGGTCGAGTCCTGCACTCCGTCGAGGTAGTTGTACGCGGTCGACCCGTTATACGTGTAGTGGTAGATGCGGAAGCTGCCGTTCGTCGTGTCTGCCGCTCCGGCAAGAATCAGCGCCGTGCCGTTCTTCTCCTGCATCATCCGATCTGAGCTATTGATCCCGAGATCCGGGGAACCCGAGGAACTGCCAGAAACGAGACTTTGGGCGTTGAACGTTGGCGTGAGCTTCGCCACCACGAACACCGTGTAGCTGCTGACGCTGATGCCGCTCGCGATGTCGAGGAAGTCATCGCCACCGTCGAAGCGCATCACGTCATGCCCATTAATCACCGCGGTCTGCAGCGACGGGCGATTTCCCGAGGTGCCCTGAGTCGCGTTTCGCGAGTTGGATGACAGGTCGGTCGCGGTCGTCCCGTCGTAGTCGTCGCCGGTGTACCACGCCTGCAATCCAGCAACGTCGGAAGGCACAAAGCCGCCGCCGCCCGCCGGGCCGCCGCTCGTGTTGACCGTGGTCCCGCTGAATGTCGCGACATCCTGGCCGGCCGAATCCTCTGCCCCGTTCCCAGGCTGCGTGTAGGCGATCTCGACCGTCTCCGCGTTGGTGATAGTCCGGTTGGCGGTGAGCGTGTGGCTGGTCGTGCCTCCCCCGGTCACGCCCGTCACTGTCACCGCTCCGCCAGAGGCAGTCAGCGCCCAGCCGCCCGATCCGCCGGCGCCGTAGCTGACCGCTTCCGGCCACGTCGCCACGATGTCCGTGCCGTTGGATTGGAGTACGGCCGACGAAAGGGTCGGAATCGGGTCGATCGTGTACGTCGCGCTCTGCACCGCCGAGCTGATCCAGCCCTTTCGATTGCCCCGGTACTCCCACGTGCCGCCACTCGACACGGTGAACGTATTGCCCGTCGTGCCTACCGTGTAGGTGGGATCGGCGCCGTTGTTCGTCACCGTGAAGAACGCGGAAGGAGTCGCTGTGCTGATGGTGACAACCGTACCTGCGGGGACTGCGCCAGGAGCGACGTTGACGGTCGGATTCGCCACGGTCCCGAATGCCTTGATGACGAGCGAGTGATCGCCAAGCGATGGGCCCGTGGCCGTGCCGTAGTTCCCGGCGACGAAGAAGTCCGCTCCCAGCGTCCCGAGATCAGCGGTCTCAATGGTCAGCCCCATCCCGGCCGGAACTGAGCCGGCACTGATGCCCGTGGCGTCGACTGTGAGCGTGCCCGTGCCGGCGTCGGTCTCGATGCTGAT
>CALFZM010000178.1 GCA_937952235.1 uncultured Opitutia bacterium
CTCCTTCCCGATCGTGAACCAGTCGCGTTTCTCCCCCTTGTCGTTGAGGAAGACGAAGTCGAGCTTCAGCCCGTCCACGTCGATCACGGAGGAGCCCGCCTCGTTGAGCGAGATGTAGAACGCCGGGTGGTTCAGCGGCACGGGCTTGCTGCTCGCATGGCCCGCGCTGCCGGTGACGACCGAGATCTCGCCCGCGTTGGGCGTGCGGCGGCGGGGCTTGCGGTAGGCGCCGTCGCCTTCGGGCCGGCCGCTTTGCTTCTGCTTCACGTGCTGCGCCGCGACGAACGTGTCGCTCTTGCCGTAATGGCCGTCGAGCAGCCAGGACCGCTCGTACACGTGCGAGTGGCCGGTGAGCACGAGGTCGACGCCCGCCTGCTCCAGCACGGGCAGGAAGATTGCGCGCATGTCGTTCATCCGGCCGGCGCTGTCGTTGTCCTTGTCGGAGTCGTGCGTGCCCTTCGTGTAGGTGGGGTGGTGGAAGAATGCGACGATCCAGTCCCGCTGCGTGGCGGCGAGGTCGGCCTTGAGCCACTGCATCATCGCGCCGCCGGCCGAGCGGTCGGAGTCGTGCGAATCGAGGCAGACGAAGTGGATGTTGGCGTAATCGAACGAGTAGTACGCCTCCGTGCCCGACATCACGCCGCCGGCCTGGCCGCGGGTCGGCAGGGTGAAGATGTCGTAGTACACGCCCGACTGCGTGATCGAGTTGGCGCTCTTCGCGTCGTGATTGCCGAGCGCGGGCCAGAGCGGCGAGGTGCGCAGCATCTGGGGGTACATCTCGAAGACCGCCTTCTGGTAATCGGCGTCCGTGCCATCCGGATACGCATTGTCGCCGAGCATCAGCCAGAGATCGGTCGCCCGGCGTCCGGTGTACTTGACGTACACGTCCCGCACGGCGGCCTGCACGGAACCCTTCGTGCCGGGATCGCCGAGCACCCACACGCGGGTCGGCTTGGCCGGGCCGGCCGGAGGCGGGGTGGTGAAACTGTAGACGCCCGCGCGGCCGGGCGCGTCCTCGCCGGAGGACTTCTTCTCCGCGGCCGCCGGGGCCACCGCCACCGGGCCGACAGAGTAATAGTAGGTCGTGGCCGGCTGGAGGCCGCTGAGCTGCACGATGTGCTCCGTGCCGACGCCTTCCGACTTGGAGTTTTGCGTGAGTTTCCCGCGCTCGGTGCCGTAGCTCACGACCGAGGCCTCGGTGGTGTCGGTGCGCCAGCGGACGACCAGGCTGGTCGGCGTCGCGGACTGCAGGTACGGGCCGCGAAGGATGGTGGGTGCGGCCGGCAGGAAGGGCGGGGCGGCGAGCAGGGCGAGCAGGAGGACGGAGCGGAGTCTCATGGCGGATCAGGAGGAGGGGTGACGAGGCGCAGTAGCTCGAGGTGCAGCCGGACCGTGTCCGGCGACGTGCGGAGCCAGTCAGGCAGCATGTCGATCGCCTGGAGCGCCGCGGCGTAGGCCGCGCGGGCGTCGACGGCGCGGCCCGCGCGGGCGAGCACGTCGCCGCGGCGCTTGAGCCAGGATTCGCGCCGGTCGCCCTGGGCGGCGAGCTGATCGATGCGCCGGAGGGCATCGGTCCAGCGGCCGAGCGATTCCTCGAGGGCGAGCGCGCGCAGGTGCAGGGAGACCGCAGGCCCGAGGCGGGCGACGCCCTCGTCGAGGCACCGGACGGCCTCGGGGGCGTCGAGCAGCGCGGCGCGCTCGAGGAAAAGCCCGGGCGGCGGCTCGGCGATGCGGGCCAGCGCGCCGGCGAGGTCCGCCGCCGCCGCCGCGCGTTCCCCCCGGGCGGCGCGGGCGCGGGCGCGAAGGACCAGGAGTTCCGGATCGCCGGGGGCCAGCGCGAGCGCGGCGTCGAAGTGGCCGGCGGCCTCGGCGGCGCGGTGCGTGGCGAGCGCGAGCGTGCCGAGCAGCCGGGGCAGCCGCGGATGCTGCGGGGCGATTTCGGCCGCGAACAGGTAGTTCGCCTCGGCCAGGTCCCAGATTTCGTGGCGCGCGTAGAGTTCGCCGCGGAGCAGATACAGCGCGGCGTCGGCCGGACGTGCCGCGATCTCGGCGTTGACCCGGTCGAGGGCGGCCTCGATCTCCGGGTGCGCCTCCAGGTGCGAGGCCGCGAGCGTGGCGGCGAGCGGCAGGAGTAGGACCCGGAGCATGCCGATGGATATCAGTGCAAGGCGGGCGGGGGGCAACCCGGGGTTCTCGTCATGCTCGACCGGGAGCGCCGCGGGTCAGGTGTTGAAGCGGAACAACGCGACGTCGCCGTCGGCGAACACATACTCCTTGCCTTCAAGCCGGTATTTCCCGGCCTCGCGGGCGGCGGCGACGCTGCCGAGCGTCGAGAGATCCTTGTACGCGACGACCTCGGCCTTGATGAAGCCCTTCTCGAAATCCGTGTGGATTACGCCGGCGGCCTGCGGCGCCTTCCAGCCTTTCTTGATCGTCCAGGCGCGCACCTCCTTTTCGCCGGCGGTGAAATAGGTCTGCAATCCCAGCAGGGCATACGTGCCGCGGATGAGGGCGGAAACGCCCGAATCGTCCACGCCGAGGTCTTTCAGGAACGCCTTTGCTTCCTCCGGCGGCAGGTCG
The DNA here is from genome assembly GCA_937952235.1 of uncultured Opitutia bacterium. Classification (GTDB taxonomy): domain Bacteria; phylum Verrucomicrobiota; class Verrucomicrobiia; order Opitutales; family Opitutaceae; genus ER46. The sequence continues at coordinate 2,581 of CALFZM010000178.1, forward strand.
ATGAGCTCGGCCTCGATCTTGGCGCTGATGGGGACGTAGGCGGCGTCGTGGTGCGTGCGGACATACTCCGCGACCTTCTGCACGAAGGGATTCTGCTCGGCCGTCGCCAGGTCGCCTTCCGCCACGTTGCAGGCGAAGAGCACCGGCTTGGCCGTCAAGAGCTGGAACAGCTTCATCTGCGCCTTTTCGTCGTCGGTCGCGGTCAGGAGATTGGCGGTCTTTCCGGCGTTGAGGTGCGGCTCGAGCTTCTGCAGGAGAGCGAGCTCCGCCTGCGCCTCCTTGTCGCCCGACTTTGCCTTCTTCTGGGTCTTGTCGATCCGCTTGGTCACCGCGTCGAGGTCGGCCAGCACGAGCTCGGTGGTGATGACCTCGATATCGCGCACCGGGTCGATGGCGCCCATCGTATGGACAATGTCGTTGTCCTCGAAGCAGCGCACCACCTGGACGATGGCGTCGACCTCGCGGATGTTGGCCAGAAACTGGTTGCCGAGACCCTCGCCCTTGCTGGCGCCCGCCACGAGGCCGGCGATGTCGACGAATTCGATCGCCGCCGGGATCACGACCTGCGTGCGGGCGATCTTCTGCAGCACCGCGAGCCGGTCGTCGGGCACCGTGACGACGCCCACGTTGGGATCGATGGTGCAGAACGGATAGTTGGCGGCTTCGGCCTTGCGCGAACGCGTGAGCGCGTTGAAGAGGGTGGATTTGCCCACGTTGGGCAGGCCGACGATGCCAGCTTTGAGCATAAGAGGGGCGAAGAGAGCGGTCGGAAGCGGTGCTTGACAAGCCGATTGTGGGTCGGTCTTGTCCTCGACTTTTCCAAGCTAGAACCGCACCGTCACACTTCCGACATGGCACTCAAAATCCGTCTCACCAAGGTTGGTTCCGTCCACCAGCCGCTCTATCGCGTGGTCGTCGCCGAAGCGCGCTCGCGCCGCGACGGTGCGGCGGTCGAGAACCTCGGCACCTACACGCCCAAGACGAAGGGCAACCCGATCAACGTCAACCTGGAGCGGGTCGAATACTGGCTGAGCAAGGGGGCGAAGCCCACCAACACCATGCACGCCATGATCAAGAAGGCGCGCCGCGCGGCGGCCGCCAGCGCCTGAGCGGATCTTCCGCCGGGCGGATGGCCGCGGGCTGAGTCCCGCCCAACCCTCGCTTAAACCTCGGATCGCCTCCGGGGTTTTTTTGTGCCCGGTGAAGCGGCGGCGGGAGCCTCCCGCCGCGACCGCAGTCCCTCGAACGCGAACCCCATGCCCCTGACGATCGACGTGCTCACGCTTTTCCCCCGGATGCTCGACGGCTTCCTGGCCGAGAGCATCCTGGGCAAGGGCATCGCCGCGGGCCGGCTGGCGGTGAACGTGCACGACGTGCGCGGCTGGGCGACCGACAGGCACCGCACCGCCGATGACCGGCCTTTCGGCGGCGGTGCCGGCATGGTGATGAAGCCCGAACCGGTGTTCGCCGCCATCGAACAGCTGCAGTCGCCCGGCTGCCGCCGGATTTATCTCACTCCCGACGGCACGCCGTTTTCCGCCGGGATCGCCCGCGAGCTTTCGCAGCAGTCGCACCTCATCCTCTTGAGCGGTCATTACGAAGGCATCGACCAGCGGATCCGTGACCGCGTGATCGATCAGGAGCTCTCGATCGGCGATTACGTACTCACCAACGGCACGCTGGCGGCGGCCGTCGTCATCGACGCGCTGGCGCGGTTCATCCCCGGCGTGCTGGGGGAGGAAAAGTCATTGACGCACGAATCCTTCACCAGCAAGTTGCTCGACTTTCCTCAATACACGCGTCCCGCCGAGTATCGAGGCATGTCCGTGCCGGAAGTCCTCCTCTCCGGCAATCATGCCGAGATCGAAAAATGGCGGCACGCGCGGCAGTTGGAAAAGACGCGTCAGGTCAGACCCGATTTACTCAAATAACTCATCGCCATGAACCCGATCATCAAAGAAATCACCGCCGCGCAGGTGAAAAAAGACATCACGCCGTTCAAGGTCGGCGACGGTGTCCGAGTCCACACCAAGGTCCGCGAAGGCGATAAGGAGCGCGTCCAGGTCTACGCCGGCATCGTGATCGCGCGCAAGGGTTCGGGCATCCACGAGACATTCACGGTGCGCCGCCTCAGCTATGGCGAGGGCGTTGAGCGCGTGTTTCCGGTCAATTCGCCGAACATCGAGAAGATCGAGGTCGAGCGCGAGTCTGAGCCGATGCGCGCACGCCTGTATTATCTCCGCGGCCGGACCGGCAAGGCCGCGATGGCGATCCGCGAGAAGGACCGTGCGGCCGAGATCCACGCCGAGAAGGTCGCCGCCAAGGCCGCGCCGGCCGAGGCCAAGAGCTGAGCCGCGGCGAACGTTCTCATCATCCAGCGAGCCCCCCTGACGGGGCTCGCTTTTTTGTGCCCGCACCCCGCGAGGGCGCACGGGAGCGGTCCCGGCCGCGCGCGGTCGCCGAATGTCGAAATTCGGGCTTTCCCGCCTGACAGCCGCGGTCTACGCCTACCGGGATTTTCCTCATGACGCTGCAAACTCATCTTCTCGCCAAAGCTGCCAACCAAGCCCGCGGGCTGGCCATCGACGCCGTCCATGCCTGCTCGTCCGGGCACCTGGGGCTGCCGCTCGGCGCGGCGGAGATCGGCGCCGTCCTTTACGGGCACGCGCTCGTGCACAACCCGGAGCGTCCGCGCTGGATGAACCGCGACCGCTTCATCCTTTCCGCCGGCCACGGTTCGATGTTCCTCTACGGCTGGCTGCACCTCAGCGGCTACGACGTCCCGTTGGAGCAGGTGAAGAAGTTCCGCGCGCTGCACAGCATCACCCCGGGTCATCCCGAGTTCCACGAGACGCCGGGAGTCGAGTGCACGACCGGCCCGCTCGGCCAGGGAGTGGGCAACGCCGTCGGCATGGCGCTGGCGGGCCAGATGGCGGCGGCGCGCTTCAACACTCCCGAGCACACGATCTTCGATTACCATGTCGTGTGCCTGGCCGGTGACGGCTGCATGCAGGAAGGCGTGGCGATGGAGGCGGTGGCCTTTGCCGGGCACCAGCAGCTCGACAACCTGATCCTGATTTACGACGCCAACGACGTGACGCTCGACGCGATGGCGGCGAAGACGCAGAGCGAGAACGCGGCCGCCCGGTTCAAGGCACTGGGGTGGGACGTGCAGACGGTCGACGGCCACGACATGGCGGCCTTCCTGAAGGCCTTCAACAAGGCGAAGAAAACCAAGAGCGGCCGGCCGCAGCTCATCGTCGCGAAGACCGTCATCGGCAAGGGCATCCCGGAAGTCGCCGGCACGGCCAAGGGCCATGGCGAGGGCGGGGCGAAGTTCTCCGACGGCGCGCGGGCCGGGCTGGGCCTCCCGGCGGACCAGCATTTCTTCGTGAGCGACGACGTGCGCGCGTATTTCGCGTCGCACAAGGACCGGCTCGTCCGGACGTGCAACAAGTGGGCGAAGACCTACAAGGCCTGGGCGGCGGCCAACCCCGATCGGGCCGCACTGCTCGAGTCGCGCGAGCAGGCGCCGGCGGCGGCCGACCTGCTGGCCAAGATCCCGGCCTTCCCGGCCGATGCCAAGCTGGCGACGCGCGCGGCGGGTCGCGACGTCCTCCAGCCGATCGCCGCGGCGCTGCCGCTCGTGATTGGAGGCAGCGCCGACCTCTATGGCTCGACGCTGAACTACATCGCCGCCGACACGGATTTCGATCCCGGGCACCGCGCCGGCCGCAACCTCCGGTTCGGCATCCGTGAACACGGCATGGCGGCCATCGCCAATGGCGTCGCCTACGACGGACTCTTTCGCCCCACGATCGCGACGTTCCTGGTGTTCGCGGATTATTCGCGGCCCTCGATGCGCATCGCGGCCCTCGCGAAACTCCCGGTGGTTTACATCTACACCCACGATTCGGTGGGAGTGGGCGAGGACGGTCCCACGCACCAGCCGGTCGAGACCGTGTCCGGCCTGCGGGTCATTCCCAACCTCGATGTCATCCGGCCCGCCGACCCGGAGGAGACAGCCGGCGCGTTCGCCGCGGCGCTGGAGCGGGTCGATGGACCCACGCTGATCGCCCTCACGCGCCAGGCGCTGCCGATGCTCAACGACATCCCCGTGGCGACGCGGCGCGAGGGCGCGCTCAAGGGCGGCTATGTCGCGCTCAAGGAGACCGGTCCGCTCACGCACATCCTGATCGCGACCGGCAGCGAGCTGCAGCTGGCGCTCGGCGCCGCGCGGGTCCTGGGCGCGGGCGTGCGCGTGGTTTCACTTCCCTGCACCTCGCGTTTCGACCGGCAGCCGGCCGATTATCGCGAAAGCGTGCTGCCGAATGCGTGCCGCCGCCGGGTCGCGGTCGAGGCGGGCGTGACGGTGCTCTGGCACAAGTACGTCGGCCTCGACGGCAAGGTCGTGGGCATCGACCGGTTCGGCCTCAGCGCGCCGGCGCCGGTGGTGTTCAAGGAACTCGGCGTCACGGTCGAAGCCGTGGTCGCGGCGGCGCAGTCGCTCTGACCGGAGGAAGGCGCGCGGGTGCGCGGCACCCGCGCGAGCGCCGGGGCGCGCTTGCGTTACGATTCGGCTCGGCGGCGAATATTAGGTGCACCCGGGAACTAATTAGGGCCCTAACTGTGTTCCTTATACCGGGATCGTGGGCTTGAGTTTGTCGTTAGGGAGCTAACTATCGGCTGCCTTACCGATCTGTGCCATGCCGCTGCTGATGCTCAAGGACCTTCCCCGCTACGAGTGCCTGCTCGAAGCGTCCCGCGTCTTCCCGGCGCTGGATCCGTCGGCGACGGAAGTGTTCCTGCACCTGTTGCGCTGCGGGGACGAGGCGTTCCGGGTGGTGGAGGCGCACCTGGCGCAGCACGACATCACGCAGGGCCGTTTTGGCGTGCTGATGGCGCTGTGGGGCAACTGCCAGCGCTCCGGGTGCCAGATGCCGCTCACGCCGGCGGAGCTCGCCGAGCGGACCGGGGTGACGCGGGCGACGATTACCGGCCTGGTCGATACGCTTGAACGCGCGGGCCTGGTCACGCGCACGCCGCACCCGGAAGACCGGCGCATGATGTCGGTCGGCCTGACCAGGCGCGGAGAGAAGCTCCTGGCGCGGATCATGCCCGAGCATTTCCGGCGCATGGCCTGGCTGATGGCGCCGCTGAGCGAGAAGGAGCGCCGCGTGTTCGTACGCATGCTCATCAAGGTCCTGGCCCGCGCCGCCGAGGAGCCGGTGGCGTCGGAGGTCCCGCCGGCCCCGGCGACCGCCGGGGCGGCCGCCCCCTCCGTCTGAATTTCCAGCGCCCCTCGTTTCCCGCCGCAACCGTCCATTCCCATGATCAAGAAGTTCCTCCTCACCGTCGGCGCCTTCGTCGTCGTCGTCCTTACGCTGGGAGCCGTGAAGACGGCGCAAATCAAGCAGATGATGGCGTCGCCCCACACGGTGCCGCCGGCCTCGGTCGCCACGATCGAGGCTCGGGCCATGGAGTGGAACTCCACGCTGCGCTCGATCGGCACCCTGGCGCCGGTCGAGGGCGTGACGTTGAGCGCCGACGCCGACGGTGTGATCGTGAACATCGCCGCCGAGAACGGCGCCGCGGTGAAGGCGGGCGACCTGCTGGTCGAATTCGACACCACCACCGAGCGGCCACAACTCGCCGCTGCCGAGGCGCGCTCGGAACTGGCCCGGGTGAACCTGGAGCGGACCAAGGAGCTCTGGGAGCAGAAGGCGATTTCGAAGTCGGAGTTCGACGCCGCGTCCGCGAGCTTCAAGCAGGCCGGCGCCGAGGTCGAGGCGCTCAAGGCGTTGATCGCGAAGAAGCAGGTCCGCGCCCCGTTCGACGGGCGGGTCGGGCTGCGGCACGTGAACCTCGGCCAGTTCGTGGCGCGGGGCGCGCGGCTGCTGCCGCTGCAGAAGATGGATCCGATCTACTGCAACTTCACCCTGCCGCAGCGCCAGCTCCCGATGGTCTCGATCGGCGACAAGGTTCACATCACCATCGATGCGTTCGAGTCGACGCCGTTCGAAGCCACGGTCTCGGCGATCAACTCCGAAGTCGACGCCGCCACCCGCAACGTCTCCGTCCAGGCCACCCTCGCCAATCCGAAGGAGCAGCTGCGGCCGGGAATGTTCGCCCGCGTCGAGGTGCAGATGCCGCAGAAGGACAAGCTCGTGGTCGTCCCGGCGACCGCGATTTCCTATGCGTCCTACGGCAATTCGGTGTTCGTCGTGGAGAAGATGAAGGATGCCGCCGGCCATGAATTCCTCGGCGTGCGGCAGCAGTTCGTGAAGCTGGGGCCGACCCGGGGCGACCTCGTCTCCGTCACCGAGGGGCTGAAGGCCGGCGAGACCGTGGTGTCGATCGGCGTGTTCAAGCTCCGGAACAACCTGCCGGTGCAGGTGAACAACACCGTGCAGCCGTCGGCTACGCCCACGCCCAAGCCCGCCAACACCTGAGGCGCCCGGGCCGCCTCCTTCCCCCCACCTGTTTCCCTCGAGGGCACCGCCATGCTTTCCAAAAGCTTTACCGACCTCTTCATCCGCAAGCCGGTGATCGCGCTGGTCGTCAACATCGTGATCCTGGTCGTGGGAGTGGTCTCCTACTTCAAGCTGAACACGCGCCAGTATCCGCGCTCCGACAGCGCGGTCGTCAACGTCACCACCGTCTACTTCGGCGCCAGCGCCGACACGGTGCGCGGCTACATCACCACGCAGCTGGAGCGCGTGATCGCGAGCGCCGACGGCATCTCCTACATCGAGTCGGAGAGCCGCGCGGGGCTCAGCACCATCAAGGTGTACCTGCGGCTCAACTACGACACCAACGCCGCGCTGGCGCAGATCAGCGCGAAGATCGACCAGGTGCGCAGCGAGCTGCCGCCCGAGTCGGAGGCGCCGCGCATCGAGGTGCAGACGGCGGACAACCAGTTCGCGTCGATGTACATCAGCTTCTACTCGGAGCGGATGGACCAGAACCAGATCACCGACTACCTGAACCGCATGGTCCAGCCGCGGCTGTCGGCGGTGAAGGGCGTGCAGCGTGCGGACGTGCTGGGCGGGCGCGTCTTCGCGATGCGCGTCTGGCTCAAGCCCGACGAGCTGGCGGCCCGGGGGCTCAGCCCCGCCGAGGTGCGGCAGGCGCTGCAGGCCAACAACGCCCTCGCGGCGGTCGGCTCGACCAAGGGCTCGATGCTCAGCATGAGCCTGATCGCCAACACCGATCTCAAGAACGTCGAGCAGTTCCGGCAGCTCGTGGTCGCCGAGCGCAACGGCGCCATCATCCGGCTCGAGGACGTCGCCGAGGTCGTGCTCGGCGCCGAAAGCTACGACGAGGAGGTGCGCTTCGGCGGCCAGACGGCGACCTTCATGGGCATCTGGGTGCTGCCCAGCGAGAGCACGGTCGAGGTGATCCAGCGCGTGCGCGAAACGCTGCCCGACATCGAGCGCAGCCTGCCCGCCGGGCTCAACGTCAAGATCGGCTACGACGCGACCAAGTACATCGACGATGCGCTGCACGAGATCGTGAAGACGCTGACCGAGACGCTGCTCATCGTGATGGTCGTGATCTTCCTCTTCATGGGCTCGATCCGGTCGGTGCTGATCCCGATCGTCGCGATGCCGCTATCGCTGGTCGGCGCGATGGCGATCATGCTCGCGTTCGGCTTCACCATCAACCTGCTCACGCTGCTCGCGATCGTGCTCGCCGTCGGCATCGTGGTCGACGACGCGATCGTCGTGGTCGAGAACGTCGAGCGGCACGTGCGCGAAGGGAAGACGCCCGTCGACGCCGCCATCCTCGGCGCGCGCGAGCTGGTCGGTCCGGTGATCTCGATGACGATCACGCTCGCGGCGGTGTACGCCCCGATCGCCTTCCAGGGCGGGCTCACCGGCGCCCTCTTCCGCGAATTCGCCATGACGCTTGCCGGCGCGGTGGCCGTCTCGGGCTTCGTCGCCCTGACGCTGTCGCCGATGATGAGCGCCTACCTGCTGAAGGACCACGCGCACGAGGAGCAGGGGCTCACCGGCCGGATCAACCGGCTCTTCGACCGGCTGCGCAACCGCTACGAGCGCAGCGTCGGCCACCTGGTCGAGCTGCGCGGCGAGCGGCGCGCGCCGTGGAAGCTGCTGCTCTGGGCGCTGATCGTCTGGCTGCCGTTCTGGCCGGTCGGCTTCGGCATCGTCTGGGCCATCTTCGGACTCGCGGCGGCCAAGACGGCTGCGATCCCGATCGCGATCGGACTGCTCGCCGCCACGGTCGTCGGCGCGATCGTGACCCTCGTGTTCGACCTGTTCCTCGGCCGCCGGTACCAGTGGACGCAATACGTCCTCACCGGCGCGACGATGCTGACCACGCTGGCGGCGCCCTTCTTCATGTTCGCCCAGAGCGAGCTGGCGCCGAAGGAGGACCAGGGCGTCGTCTTCAGCATCCTGCTGCCGTCGCCGACCGCGACGATCGACCACAACATGCTTTACGGCGAGGAGGTGCAGAAGATGTTCACCAGCGTCGAGGAGTACGACAATTCCTTCCAGCTCATCGGCGCCAACTTCGGCTTCTCCGGCATCATCCTCAAGCCCTGGTCCGACCGGAAGCGCTCGTCGCTCGCCATCGAGCAGTCGCTCCAGGCGCCGGCCGCCGCGATCCCGGGCATGAACGTCGTCATCACCACGCCGGACCCGCTGCCCTCGGGCGGCTCGATGCCGATCGAGTTCGTCATTCGTTCGACGGCCGAGCACCGCGAGATGCTCGAGTTCGCCAACGAGCTCGTGATCTATGCCAACACCGAGGCCAACGCCGGCGGTGGAGCGCCCACGTTCTACTTCGCAGACGCCGACCTGAAGTTCGACCTGCCGCAGGTCGAGATTGAGATCGACAAGGACAAGGTCGCCTCGATGGGGCTCAATCTCGTCGACGTCGCCCGCGACCTCGGCTCGATGCTCGGCGGCGGCTATGTCAACCGCTTCGTCAACGACGGCCGCAGCTACCGCGTCATCCCGCAGGTCGAGCGGAGCGAGCGGCTCAACGCCGCACAGCTGCTGGATTACCACATCCGCGGCCCGCAGGGGACGCTGATCCCGCTTTCCACGATCGCGACGCTGAAGGAGACCGTGCAGCCCCGGACGCTGAATCGCTTCCAGCAGCTAAACTCGGTCAAGATCACCGGCGTCGGCCCGAGCATCGACCAGGCCTTGAAGAAGCTCGAGGCGAAGGCCGCGCAGATCCTGCCGGCCGGCTACTCGATCGACTACGGCGGCCAGTCGCGCCAGCTGCGCTACGAGGGCAACGCCCTCTGGCAGGCCGCGGTGCTCGCGCTCGTGCTCATCTTCCTCGTGCTTGCGGCGCAGTTCAACAGCTTCCGCGATCCCTTCGTCATTCTCTTCGGCTCGGTGCCGCTGGCGATGGTGGGCGCGATGCTGCCGATCTTCCTGGGCAAGACCTCGCTCAACATCTACTCGCAGATCGGTCTCATCACCCTCGTCGGCCTGATCGCCAAGAACGGCATCCTCATCGTCGAGTTCGCGAACAGCCTCCAGGAGGAGGGCGTGCCCAAGCTCGAGGCGATCCGCCGCGCCGCCGCCACGCGGTTGCGGCCGGTGCTGATGACGTCCGCCGCCACCGTGTTCGGGCACATCATGCTGATCTTCGTCACCGGCCCCGGCGCCGCCGCGCGCAACAGCATCGGCTGGGTCCTCGTCGTCGGCATGGCCATCGGCTCGATGTTCACGCTTTACGTCGTGCCCGCGTTCTACGTCCTCATCGCCCGCGACCACGCTCGCGCCCGCGTGCCCGCCACCGCTCCCTCCTCCCTCGCCGCCGAGCCGGTCCCCGCCAAGTAAATCATGAACTTCTCCCGTCATCATTTCTCGCCCGTGGCATCCCTCGCCGCGCTCACGCTCTCGTGCGCGGTGGCGCAGGCCCAGCCGGCCCCGCCGCAGGTGCCCGATACGCTCGACCTGCGCACGGCGATCACGTTCGCCCTCGAGAACAACTTCTCGATCCGGCAGGCGCGCGAGCGGATCCGGCAGCAGGAGGGCGTCGTCATCGAGGTCTCGGCCCGCACGATCCCCAACGTCGGCGCCGATGCCGCGTACCAGCGCAACGATCGCGACATCTCCACGAGCTTTCCCGCCAGCGACCAGGCCTGGCAGATCAACCTGACCGCCTCCCAGGTGCTCTACTCCGGCGGGGGCGTGAGTTCCGCGGTCCGGAGTTCGAAGCTCGTGCGCGACGCCGCGCTGCTCGACCTGAAGGCCGTGATCAACGAGGCACTGCTGCAGGTGCGCACCTCCTTCTATGCGGTCCTGCTCGCGGCCGAGCAGATCAAGGTCCAGGAATCGAACCTCGACCTGCTCCAGCAGCAGCTCAAGACCGCCACCGACCGGTTCGAGGCCGGCACGGTGTCGAGCTTCGAGAAACTCCGGGCCGAGGTCGCCGTCGCCAATGCCAAGGTGCCGCTCATCACCGCGCGCAACGACTACCGGCTCGCGATCGAGAGCCTGCGGTACGCGCTCGGTTTTACCACCAACACGCCGGAATCGCTGCGCAAGGTGCCCACGTTCGTCGGCACGCTCGAATTCACTCCGCAGACCTTCGACCTTCAGGCGGCCTTCGAATCCGCCCGCGCCAACCGGCCTGACCTCGAGCGCCTCGCGAAGCTGACCGACGCCCGCGCCGAGAACGTCACCACCGCCCGCTCCACGCGCTACCCGAGTGTCGCGGCTTTCGGCGGCTATACGCTGCGCAAGGGTGCGACCAACGATCTCGGCGACTCCAACCACGGCTGGCTCGTCGGCGTGCAGTCGCAGTGGGACATCTTCGACGGCCGCGCCACCGCCGGCCGCGTGGCGCAGGCCCGCTCGCTGCTGGAGCAGAGCAAGCTCTCCCTGACCGAGGCCCAGCTCGCGGTCGACGTCGAGGTCCGGCGGGCGCACTCGCGCTGGCAGGAGGCGACCGAGCTCGCCGAGGCCGCGCAGCGCGTCGTCGAACAGGCCACCGAGGCCGTCCGGCTGGCCAACGCCCGTTACAACGCGGGCACCGGCACGCAGCTCGACGTCCTCTCCGCGCAGGTCGAGCTCACCACCGCCCGGACCAACCAGATCCAGGCCAACTACGCCTACAACGTCGCGATCGCCGCCCTGCGAAAGGCCATGGGGCAGGCGGACGAGTTCGTGACGAGATAGGATCGCACCCCGGCGCGGACGCGTCGTTTCTCCTTCCCGCCGGTTCCCGCCCGGACTCCGCTGGCCCGCCGCGATCGCGGCCCTGTCCGGAGCGGCGGGCAGGCTCCCGGGGGGACGGGGGCTCCCGGCCATTGGGCGGCAAACCGCGTCCGGCGCGTTTCGAGTCTGGCCGTGGCGGGTGGCTCCGGCCATTGTGGCGTAACAAACACGGGTTGCGACCGTCTCGCGGACAACGACTTTTCCTCGACCGGTCCGCAACTCTCCCTTTGCAGCGGTGTCCTCGTTTCGGCCCATGATTCGTTCCCGTCTCATGCTCTACGCTTCCGGCGCCGTCGTGGCGCTCGTGGCGGTGGGTGCGGCGGTCGTGGCAAGCTCCGGTTTCCAAACCTGGGCCGCGCGTCGCGCGCTGGCGCGGGCGACGGCGTGGAATGCCACCGTGGGCAAGGTGTCGGCCGGGTTCCACCGGGTCGCCGTCACCGACCTCCGGCTCGAACGCGCGGGAGCACGCCTGCACCTGCCGGAGGTCACCGCCGAATTGCCGGTGCTCCCGGCCGCCTTCTCGGGTGAACTCGACGTGCGGCGGTGCGTGGCCCGCGGCTGGACGCTCGACCTTTCGCAGGCGCCGGCTGCGTCAAGCCCGCCGGCCGCAACCCCGTCGCCCCACGCCGTCTCCGCGGCGCGGGAAATGTTCGCCGGTGTATTTCGCCAGCTCGAACTGCCGTTCGACCTGGCGGTCGACGGCCTGGAACTGGTGGGCGAGGTCGTATTGCCGGACGCACGCGGCCGGGTGGCGGTGCAGATCTCCGGCGGCGGCCTCCGCGCCGGTGCGGAAGGCAAGTTCGTGGTCACCGCCCGCGCGGCGCTCCGCGACCCTGACGTGAGCGGAGTGGAGGTGCACGGCACCGTCGCGGCCGCTATGCCGTCGACCCGTTCGTTCGGGAAAGTCGCGTTGCAGTTCGACGCGACGGCGCGCGGCCAGCGGTTTCCCCAGGGTCTTGGCTTGAAGGGCGAAGTCGCCGCGACCCGGGGACAGGATGGCGAGACCTACGTCGCGCGGCTGGGCGGCAGCCGCAATCTGGTGGACCTTCATGTCGAGCTCCCCTCCGGCGGGGAGCGGCTGGCGGGCGCGTGGAAGCTCGATGTGCGGGACGCGGATGTCGCTCCCTTCAGCCTCGGGGTGCCGGTGCCCGAGTTCGCCCTGGTCGGGGACGGGGTGATCGATGCCGACGCTGCGTTCACCGCGATCCATCTCGCCGGGCGGCTCGATGCCACGGTGGATCGCTGGCATGTGGTGCGGAAGGAACTGGCCGCGCTCGGCCGGCTCCAGGTCACGGCCGATTTCGACCTGACGGAACAGGGCGGCACGCTGGGGGTGCGCAAGCTTGACCTGGCGGTACGGGGTGCCGCGCCGCTGGCGGAGGTGCGCTCGCTGCAGGCGTTCGATTTCACGCCCGCGACGCGCGCGCTGCGGACGGCCGATACGGAACGGGACCTCCTCGGAATCGTGCTGCACGCCGTGCCGGTCGACTGGGTGCGGCCCTGGATTGCGGACGTGCAGGTGAGCGGCGGCCGCGTGCGGGGCGGACTGACCGCCCGTGCCCATCAGGGAGGAATTTCGTTGCGCTCGACGACGCCGCTGACGGTCGAGGCCGTGGGTGTTTCCCGGGCGGGCCGACCGCTGCTGCGCGACATCGACCTTTCCCTTCGCGCCGCCGCGGACTTCACGCCGCAGGGATGGCAGGCCGACCTCAGCGAGGCGGCCGCGCGGAGCGGGCACGCGGAGCTCGCCGATTTCGAGTTCCGGCTCGGCCGGCTGGCCGCGGCCGGGCAGCCGGTCAAACTCGCGGGGCGGGCGTCGCTGCGTCTGCCCGTGCTGGTCGCGCAGCCCGGCCTCGCCGGAAGCGTCGCCTTGCGCAGCGGCGCGGCGACGGTGGAATTCGCCGCCACGCTCGACGGCAAGCGCGAGCTGCAGGCGAAGGCGGACCTGCGGGACCTGTCGGTATTCGGTCCGGAGGGCGGCACCGCGCTGCCGGCCATCGCGACGCAGCTCCGGGCGGACCTCTCGCCCGAGGGCGCCATCGCGTTCAATGCACCGGTAACGCTGGTGCATCGGGGCCGCACCACCGCTCTCGCGCTCGTGGGCACGCTCGGCGCCGAACGCAACGGCACCCGGGCGGTGGAGGCTGAGCTGCGCGGCTCCGACGTCTATTGGGAGGATGCGCGCCTGCTCGCGGCCGCGTTGCCGGAGGCTTCCGGCGGCGCCCAGCCCGCGCCTCCCCCGTGGTCGGGCCTGCACGGGGCCGTGGCACTGCGCCTGCAGCGGGTGGTGTACTCCGACGCGCTCGAGGTGAAGGATGTCGGCGGAAAACTTCGCCTCGACGCCGGCATCGTCCGCCTGGAAGGCGGCCAGGCTTCGGTCGGCGAACGGGGCAAGGCATCCGTGAACGGCCTCGTGACCTTCGACGCGGGCGCGCGCCCGGCTTATGGCGTGATCGCCGACGTGGCGGTGCGCGACTTCGATTTCGCGCCGCTGCTGCGGCCGCCTGCCGCCGGGGCGAAGCCGACGGTCGAGGGGCGATTCGACCTGCAGAGCCGGCTTGCCGGCCATGCCGGCACCCTGCGCGGGCTCATCGAGGAGGCGCGCGGCGACGTGCAGCTCACGAGCAAGGGCGGGGTGTTCCGCGGCCTGCCGGTCAACGTGAGCACGATCACGGAGACGACCAGCCGCTGGACCGCCTGGCTGGCCACCGCGGGCTCGGCGCTCAATGCGGTGACCGGGCGGCGTGATGCCGCCGAGATCGCCAGCAAGACCGAGGCGGTGGCCGAGGTCGCCCGGGCGCTGCACCCGATCGTGTACGACCAGTTGAGCTTCGTGCTCGCCCGCGACGCGGAGGAGCGGCTGCACGTGCGGGAATTCGCGCTGATCTCGCCCGAGCTCCGGCTTTCGGGGCAGGGCGCGGCCGAGCCCCGGGCCGAAGGCGAAGCGTTCGATCCGGCGCTGAAGATGGAGTTTGTGCTCCGCGCGCGCGGTCGGCAGGCGGAGCTGCTGAAGTTTCTCGGCGTGCTCGAGACGCAGTCCGATGATCTCGGATACGCGGCGTGCACGGTGCCGCTGCACGTCAACGGCACCGTCGCGCGGCCCGACACGGCCGAGCTCAGCGGCCGGCTCTCCGCGCTCGCGATCGAAAAGAGCGGGCTGGGGGAGAAGGCGGCGGAGTTTCTGGCCTGGATCCGCGGCGGCAAGTGACCTCGCCCCGCCGTCCGTCGAAGCGGGCGCCGCCGTCAGCCCATCAGGGTCAGGACGAGTCCCACCAGCACGCCGACGACCGCGGGCAGCTTGGTTCGCCCGAACGGTTCGCGGAAAAGCAGGATCCCGCCGGCGAACGCGACGAGGATGCTGGCGCGCCGCAGCCCGGCGACGACGGATACCAGCGCGTCGGGATCGCGCAGCGCGCTGAAGTAGATGAAGTCGCAGACCAGCAGCGCGAGCGACACAAACGGGATGCTCCAGCGCCAGGCGAACGTCTGCCGCGGCCACCAGCGGAGTTTCCATCCGACGGCGAAGGGGAGGAACAACAGCGCGAGGTAGATCGAAAACCACGCCTGCACGGACGCGGCATCGAACCCGGAGTGCCCGAGCAGGAACCGGTCGTATAGTCCGCTCACGGCGCCGACCAGCGTGCCGGCGAACAGCCAGCCGATCCAGCGGTTGCGGTGAAACGCGATTCCCTCGGAGCGACCCGCCAGCGACAGGCCGACAAACGAGACGAGCGTGACCACGACGCCCGTCACCTCCAGGGCCGTCGGCCGCTCTCCCAGCACCAGCAGCGCGCCGCCCAGCGTCCAGACGGGACCGGAGGCCCGGATCGGCGAAGCGAGCGACACCGGCAGGTGCTTGACCGCGAAATATGAACAGCCCCACGAGACCGCCACGATGGCTGATTTCAGCAGCAACTGCCCGTGCTGGGCCGCCGACAGCGGCACGACCACAAACGCCGCCGGCAGCAAGCCCGGCGTCGCGGCCTGCAGCGTCATGAGCGCGAGCCATGCTCCCGCGCTGCAGAGGTTGGCGAAGAACAGCACCGGCAGGACGGCGTTGTCGCGCATCGCGTGCTTGGTGCACAGGTCGTAGCACCCGAGGAGAAACGCGGAGATCAGGCTCAGGGCGACCCAGTGCATGCGGGCGAAAATCTCTCCGGGTGCGGGCGCCGCCTCGCCGGGGCAGACGGACGAACCATCGCTTCCGGCTTTCCGGGAAGAGGCGGCCTACCGGGCGGCAGCTTTGGGGGTCGCGCTCGTGACCATCCGGATCACGTAATACGTCGCAGGCGTGTCGCCGGTATTGCGCATGCCGTGAAGGTCGTTGGAGGTGAAGAGGCAGACGGAACCCGGCGTGGCGCGGTACGTGCGGTCCTCGATCGCAATCTCGACCGTTCCTTCCTTGATGAGGACAAGTTCGTCATCGGGGTGCCGGTGGGCGCCGTGCGAGGCCTCGCGGGGCTTCACGGTGGTGACGTGGCAGCTCAGGCTTTCCAGCGTGACCGTCGAGCCCTTGAGGACGTCGCGCTTCTCGCCGGTCTTCGTGGGCTGCACCTTCAGTTCCCGCCAGTCGAACACGCCCGAGGGCCGCGTCGGAGCACGGTGGTGGCGCTCGGGCTGATGGGTGATGGGCGAGGCAAGGTTGACGACCCAGTAGGTGGCACGAGTGTCGCCGACATTGGTCACGGCGTGGGCGTCGTTGGAGGCATAGAAGAACACCGAGCCGGCGCCCGCGCGCTGCGTGCGACCCTCGATGTGCACCTCGAGCGTGCCTTCCTTCACGATGATCAGCTCCTCCTGTGGGTGGCGGTGCGGCGCGTGCGAGGCCTTGCCGGGATTCAGCGTCGTGATGTGGCATTCGAACACGCTCAGGGTGTCCGTCGGGTGATTGGCCACATCGCGCCGCTCGCCGAGGGGCGTGGGCCGCGCCTTGAGGTCCTCCCACACGAACACCGTCGAGCCCAGCTTCGGCCGGGACGACGCCCTGCCGGCGTCGGCGGCCCGGAGGGAAGCGGCCACGAGGCCGAATGCGAGGAAGGAGGCCAGGGCGCGGACGTGGTGCATGCGGCGACCGACCCATGACTCCGCCGGCGCCGGCTGGCAACGCGGACTTTCGAGGTGACATCGCCGGGGCGAGAACCCACCGTGCCCGTCCCGGTTAATGCTCTTCGCTTTTTACCTCGTCGTGGTGGTGCTCGGCATCCTCAGCATGGGTTTTCAACTGCTGGCATCGCGGCTCCTCAACCCTCATTTTGGCTCATCCATCATCGTCTGGGCCTGGCTGATCTCGACGTTCCTCGCCGCCTTCAGCATCGGCTCGATGCTCGGCGGCTGGATCAGCAACCTGCCGCCGGGAACGCGTCGCCGCGGCCAGGCGATCGGAGCGCTCCTCGCGGTGCTCTCGCTGGCGGTCACGGCCTTCTTTGGCCGGGCGCTGCTGGGAGGGATCGAGCAGGCTTTCACCGAGACGAGCACCGCGCTGCTGGTGTCGTGCCTCGGCATTTTCTTCCTGCCGGTCACCGCGCTCTCGCTCTTCGGCCCGCAGTGCGTGCAGTTCCTCGCGTCGCGCGGCACGCCTCCCGGCAAGGCGTCGGGCGTCGTGTACGGCGTGAGCACGCTGGGCAACATCGCCGGCGTGATGCTCACGGCGTTCGCGCTCATCCCGCACTTCCGGGTCTCGACCCTGCTTTATCTCTGGCTCGGGGTCGCCGTCCTCAGCCTCTTCGCGCTCGTGCGCCTGCTGCGTCTCCCTGACTCTCCATGAAGCTTGCCTGTCTTTGCCTGGTCCTGGCTGCCGGCGTGCCGTTCGCCACGGCGGCCGAGGGTGATTTTGTCGAGCACTACGACACGATCTACAACAGCCTCACCGTCGAGAAGCGCGGGACGCTCGTGGAACTGCGCGCCCGCGCCCGCGGCACCGAGGCGCTCGAGTCGGCCGTGGATCTCAGCGATCCGCTCAAGCTGGTCGTGCACTACACGCGCTCGCTCTACGGCGCCCTCTTCGTGCAGCCGGAGCCGAAGCGCGTCCTGATGATCGGGCTCGGTGGCGCGGGCTTCCACCGCCTCTTCGCCGCCGCCTTTCCCGACTCGCTGCTGCACACCGTCGAGCTCGATCCCAAGGTGCTCGAGCTCTGCGAGACGCGCATGCAGTTCAAGCCCACCGAAAAGACGCCGGTCACGATCATGGACGGCCGCATGTTCGTGAAGCGAAACCGCGAGCAGTGGGACTGGCTCGTCCTCGACGCCTTCCGCGGCGGTTTCGTGCCGCCGCACCTGAAGACCGAGGAGTTCTACCGCGAATGCGCGGCGCGCCTGAGCGAGCGGGGCGTCTTCGTCACCAACCTGCACGCGACGAGCCAGCTCTATTACTCCGATCTCAAGACGATCCAGAAGGTGTTCCCGCAGGTGGTGCTCTTCGAGACGTCACTGCGCGGCAACGTCATCGCCTGCGCCGTGAACTACAAGTCGCCGCAGATCACCGATGCCGGCAAGTGGCCGAGCGTGGAAAGCCTCGACCGCCCGATCTTCGCCGGTCGGCTCGACCTCCGCGCCATCCGGCTCGAGCACACGCCGATCCCGACGCCGCTGCTGCGGAACGCGCAGGTGATGACGGACGATTTTGCGCCGGTGGAGTTTCTCGACGCCCTCAAGTCGAACAACACCGACGCGAAGCGCTAGCGGCTGGGGTGAGACCACGAAATATACGAAGAACGGAATCCGGCGAAGGAGCGCTTTCGTCCAGAGGCGGAGCGGATTGTCCTCAAGCCGCTGGGGACCCGTCCGGCGCACGTCAGCCGCCCGGGGACAGCCGGCTTCACCTCGACTGAATTGTCCCGGTGGGCGTCTTCATCGGTCGAGCGGCTGATGTGATGCGTGTGTTCCGTGGTCTTCCTTCATCTTCGGCCCCGGCCTCACCAGGGTCACACCAGCGGGAAGAGTTTCGCCGCGATCATCACGAAGATCGATCCCGCGACGCCCATGAGCGAGAACATCACCGACATCGTGCGGAGCGTCTCGCGCTCCGTCAGCCCGGCGGTCTTGCTCACCACCCAGAATCCGCTGTCGTTCATCCAGGGTGCGATCTTCGAGGCGCAGCCGATCGTCAGCGCCAGGTAGACCGGGTGGAACCCGAGGGTCTCCGGCGAGGCGAATGCGCCGAGGATGCCCACGCTCGTCACCATCGCGACCGTGGCCGATCCCTGGGCGGTCCGGATCAGCGCCGTGACCACGAACGCCAGCGGCAGCACGCCGATCTTGTACTCGGCGGCCAGGCCCTGGATTCGCTCGCCGACGCCGGTCTCCTGCAGCACGCCGCCGAACACGCCGCCCGCCGCCGTGATCAGGATGATCATGCCGGCATCGGCCAGCGCTTCCTGCATCGTCTTCTTCATCGCGACGCGGTCCCGGCCGGCGCGCAGCGCCAGCGTCAGCAACGCGATCGCGGCGGCGATCACCAGGGCGATGTTGGGGTGGCCCACGGCGTCGATCGCGCGCTCCACCGCCGGCGCCGGCTTGACCACCTCGGCCACCGTGGACGCGGAGATCAGGACGACCGGCAGGGCGATCGGCAGGAGGGCGAGCCACAGCGGGGGCAGGTCGGCTTCGGAGCGGACGGCCGGCGCGGTGAAGGCGGCCTCGCCGCTCGGCGCCCGCACTTCGGTCGGCCAGCGGCGGTCGGCCCAGAACGCGTACGCGAGGCCGACCGACGCCGTCAGCGCGCTGAGCATCAGGCCCGCCAGCATCATCATGCCGAGGTCGACCTTGAACGCGTTGGCCGCGAACAACGGTCCGGGCGTGGGCGGCACCAGGGAATGGGTCATGGTCGTGCCCACCGCGATCGCGAGCACGTACAGGAGATAGTTTTTCCTCGTCTGCGCCGCCATCGCGCGCGCCAGGGGTATCAGCAGGAGAAACACGGTGTCGAAGAACACGGGCACGCCCAGCGTCAGCCCGCTCGTCGCGAATACCAGCGGCGCGCGCTTCTCCCCGAACAGGCCGAGGGTCGAACGCACGATCCGGTCGGCGCCGCCGCTTTGCAGGAGGCAGACGCCGACGATCGAAGCCATCGCGATCAGGATCCCGAGATTCGTGGCGGTGTTGCCGAACTTGCTCGCGATCTTGGCGCCCAGGTGCTCGTTGGCGCGCGCCGTCGCCTCGGCCTGCGGGCGTTTCTGCGCGAGCACGGCGCGCTCGATGTTCTCCCTGGGCGTCAGCGCCGACACGACGATCGCGGCGGCGAGCAGCGCGATGAAGGCATGCAGTCTCAACCCGATGATGCCGCCGATGACGATGACGATGCCGATGAGCAGCAGGAGAAACGGATCCATGGGGTGAAGGCGGTCGCTGGTGCGGGCCGCAGGGTGCGGGTCGAGTGAGCGGGTTGCAGGGGGAGAGGCAAGCCGCGAGGACATGGGTAGATCAATTTCAACTCACCCGCGGGCGTGCGACCCAGGCCGCGGATGCGCGGATGCCGCGCGCCACGCTCAGCGCGGCCGTGGCGTACCTCCCGCTCAACTCCAGCTTGCGGTGGCCGGACGAATTTGCGGCGATGCGGCTGCGCCCCGCGCGCGTTCCCCATGTCCCTTTTCATCGGCATCGATTCCGGCACCCAGAGCGTCAAGGCGGTCGTTCTCGACCTCGAATCCCGCCGCGTGGTGGCGGAAGCCCGCGCGCCGCATGCGCTGATCGCCGGCCTGCCGCCCGGGCACATGGAGCAGCATCCGCAGGAGTGGGTCACCGCCCTCGACACCGTGATCCTCGCCGTCGTCGCGCAGGTCGATCGCGCGCGCGTGCGCGGCATCGGCGTCTCCGGCCAGCAGCACGGGTTCGTGCCCCTCGACGCCCGCGGCGAGGTGATCCGGCCGGCCAAGCTCTGGTGCGACACGAGCACGACGGCGGAATGCGCGCTGATCACCCGGAAGCTCGGCGGCCCCAAGGCGGCGCTGCGGCTGACGGGAAATCTCATCCTGCCCGGCTTCACCGCGCCAAAGATTCTCTGGTTGAAGCGGCACGAACCGGCGCATTTCAAGCGCCTGCGCCGCGTGCTGCTGCCGCACGACTACCTCAACTTTCACCTCACCGGCCGGGCCGGGATGGAGTATGGCGACGCCTCGGGTACCGCACTTATGGACGTGCGCCGGCGCATCTGGTCGCGCGCCGCGATCGGCGCGATCGATCGGCACCTCGCCGACTGGCTTCCACCGCTCGGCGAGTCGCACGCCCCCGCCGGCACGCTGCGGTCCGAACTCGCCGCCAGGTACGGCCTTTCCGCGGAGGTGGTGGTCAGCGCGGGAGGCGGCGACAACATGATGGGCGCGATCGGCACGGGCAACGTGAAGCCCGGCGTGGTTTCCGCGAGTTTCGGCACGAGCGGCACGATCTACGCGTTCTCGTCGCAGCCCGTGATCGATCCCGCCGGCGAGATCGCGGCCTTCTGTTCCTCGACGGGCGGCTGGCTGCCGCTGCTCTGCACGATGAACGTCACGACCGTGACGGAGCAGGTGCGCACGCTTTTCGGCGACGACCACGCGGGCCTCGAGTCGGCGGTGTCCGCCACGCCGCCCGGGGCGCACGGCCTCACGTTGCTTCCGTATTTTGCCGGCGAGCGCACGCCCAACGTGCCCGACGGCACCGGCGTGCTGTTCGGGCTCGACGCGCGCACGTTGCAGCGCGGTCCTCTCGCCCGCGCCGCGATGGAAGGCGTCACCCTCGGCATGAACTACGGGCTGCGCCGGCTCGCCGCGCTCGGGGTGAAGGCAAAGGAGATCCGCGTGACCGGCGGCGGAGCCAAGTCGGCCGTCTGGCGGCAGATCATGGCCGACGTCTTTGGCGTGCCCGTGGTCGGGATGATCGAGGAGGAAGGTGCCGCGCTCGGCGGCGCGTTGCAGGCGGCCTGGTGCGTCGCCCGTCTGGACGGGCGGCGCCACGCCAAGATCACGGAGTTCACCGACGCGGTGGTGGCGGTGCGGGAGGATTCGCGCTGCCTTCCGGACCGCGCCCGGGTGGCACGCTATCGGGAGCAGCAGGCATTGCAGGACGAGTTGAGCCTCGCGTTGCGCGGCATATTCAAGCGCCACCGCGCGCGCTCGCGCTGAGGTCCGCCGCGTTCCGCCCCTGTCCGGCGTGCATCGCGCTCGGCCGGGGACCGCCCCGGCCGACGATTCAGCAGAGGTGGAGGCGCCTGTCTCCCCACGCTGCAGCGGTCGGATCGGCCGAATGTCAGCCGCCTGGGGACAGGCGGCTCCACCCGAAGCGCTCGAGCAGGGAGGCGGG
>CALFZM010000179.1 GCA_937952235.1 uncultured Opitutia bacterium
ACTTCGTCCGCAAGAACCTGAGCTTCGCCATGCCCGAGATGCAGTCGGACCTCGGCATTTCCAAAACCGACCTCGGCATCTTCCTCACCCTGCACGGCCTGCTCTACGGCGTGTCGCGTTTCGTCAACGGCATGTGGGCCGACCGCGCCAACGCCCGCTACTTCATGGTCGCCGGCCTCCTGCTCTCGGTCGGCGCCAACGTCTTCTTCGGCTTCGGCTCAGAGGTGCTCTGGCTCGGCGTGGCCTGGATGATCAACGGCTGGGTGCAGGGCATGGGGTTCCCGCCGTGCTGCCGGCTGATGACGCACTGGTTCCCGCCCGAGACGCTCGCGACGAAGATGTCGATCTGGAACACCTCGCATTCGATCGGCGCGGCCGTCGCCGGCGCGTTCTGCGGCTACGTCGTCGCCTTCGGCTGGCGCTGGTGCTTCTTCGGCCCGGCGATCCTCTGCACGATCGCGGGCGTGATCCTGTTCTTCCTGCTGCGCGACACGCCGAGCTCCGTCGGCCTGCCGGAGATCCGCGTCGCCGGCACCGACCCCGCGCACCACGAGGACCGCACGTCGGCCGACTACAAGGCCTTCGTGAAGCGCCAGGTTTTCCTCAACCCGTACATCTGGCTCATCTCGCTCGCCAATTTCTTCGTCTACATCCTGCGCTTCGCCGTCCTCGACTGGGGCCCGACGCTGCTGAAGGAGATGAAGCATTTCCCGGTGCAGAAAGGGGCGCTCATGGTCGGGGCCTTCGAGATCTCGGGCATCGTCGGCATGCTGCTCGCCGGCTGGGCCACCGACCGGATCTTCCAGGGGCGCGGCTCGCGCACGTGCGTGTTCTGCATGATCGGCGCCTGCACGGCGATGCTGCTGTTCTGGCTCTTCGGCTCCACCCCGCTGCTCGCCACCGCATTCCTCATGATGGCCGGCTTCTTCATCTACGGCCCCCAGGCGCTCATCGGCATCACCGCCGCCAATCTCGCCACCAAGCGCGCCGCCGCGACCGCCGCCGGTTTCACGGGGCTGTTCGGCTACGCGAGCACGCTGGTCTCCGGCGTCGGCCTGGGCTACGTCGTGCAGCACTACGGCTGGAGCGTCGGCTTCGTCACGCTGCTGAGCGTCGGCGCCCTCGGCACGATCATGTTCGTGCTCGCGTGGCCGGCCCGGGCCCACGGCTACGAGACGTCCTCCTGACCCCTTTCATGCCGGCTTCCAGCTCCTCTCCCGCCGTCCGCGCACGGCTCCAGCAGATCGCCCACGTCGCCCTCGACATGGACGGCACCATCTACAAGGGCGGCACGCTCTTCCCGTGCACGCTGCCCTTCCTCGCCCGCCTGCGCGAGCTGGGGATCGGCTGCACCTTCCTCACCAACAATCCCTCGAAGAGCTCGGCCGACTACCTCGCCCACCTGCGCCAGCTCGGGCTGCAGGCGACCGCCGACCAGCTCTACACCTCCGCCCAGGCCACGATCGACTGCCTGCAGCGCCGCTTTCCGGAGGTAAGGCGTATCTTCGCCCTCGGCACGCCGAGCATGCTGGGGGAATTCGAGCGGGCCGGGTTCGCCCTCACCGCCGACGATCCTGCCGACGAACCGGATGCCGTGGTGATCGGCTTCGACCTGACGCTCGCCTACTCCCGCCTCTGCCGCGCCGCCTGGTGGATCCAGCAGGGCAAGCTCTTCGTGGCCACGAACCCCGACCGCGTCTGCCCCACCGACCAGCCGACGGTGCTCGTGGACTGCGGCGCGATCTGCGCGCTGCTCGAAAAGGCCACGGGCCGCGGGCCCGACCTCGTGCTCGGCAAGCCCGATCCCGCGATGTTGAGCGGCATCCTCGAACGCCACGGCCTGCGCTCCGGGCAGATCGCGATGGTGGGCGACCGGATCTACACCGACATCCTGATGGCGCACCGCGCCGAGGCGCTGGGCGTGCTCGTCCTCACCGGCGAGGCCACGCGCCAGGACGCCGAGCAGGCGAATCCCCGTCCCCACGTGGTCGTGCCCAGCCTCGCGGAACTCGGCGAATTGCTCGCCGCGTCGCGCCAGGAACCTTCCGTCCGACCATGAAGCCATCCTCTCCCTCCCTCCCGGCCGGCCAGCGCGCCGCCGCCTTCACGCGCCTCACTGCGGCGCCGCTCGACGTGCTCGTCGTCGGCGGCGGCATCGTGGGCAGCGGCGTCGTGCGCGACGCCGCCCAGCGGGGACTGCGCGCGGCGGTTGTCGACCAGCACGACTTCGCCGCCGGCACCAGCAGTCGTTCCAGCCGGCTGCTGCACGGCGGCCTGCGCTACCTGGAACAGCGCCGCGTGCGGCTCGTGCGCGAAGCCAGCCACGAGAAGAAGACCCTTCACCGGATCGCGCCGCATCTCGCGCAGCCGCTGGGCTTCATCTTTCCCTCGTACCGCGGCGAGGGCCGGCCCATGTGGCAGCTCCGCCTCGGCGTGAAACTGTACGACTTCCTCTGCGGCAGCGGCAACTTCGAGCCCTCGCGCGGCTTCTCGCGCGCCGAGACGCTGCAACTGCTCCCCGCGCTCGAGCCGGAAAAACTCGCGGGCTCGGTGCAGTACTTCGACGCTTTGACCAACGACGCCCGGCTGGTCCTCGACACGCTGCGCTCCGCTGCCCGGCATGGCGCGACCCTCGCGAACTACGCGCGGATGGAGGACGCCACGCGCACCGGCGACGCCTGGACCTGCCGCGTCGTCGACAGGGAGACGGGCGCGGCGCACGTCGTCCGGGCGCGCACCGTGGTCAATGCCACGGGCCCCTGGGCGGACCAGGTCCCGCACAGCGCAGTCAAGCTGCGGCTGAGCAAGGGCATTCACGTCGTGATCGACCGCCGGCGGCTCCCGGTGCCGTCCGCCGTCGTGATCACCGAGGGCAAACGCATCCTCTTCGTGCTGCCGTGGGGTGAACGCGTCATCATCGGAACGACAGATACCGACTATCGCGGCCGGCCCGAGGATGTCGCCGTCGCGCCCGAGGATGTCGCGTATGTCATGCGCACGGGGAACGAATTCTTTCCCACCGTGGCCCTGCGAGCCGACGACATCGTGAGCGCGTGGGCAGGGCTGCGGCCGCTGATCGCCAATCCCGACGGTTCGCCCTCGGATATCTCGCGCGAGCACCAGATCAAGTCGCCCGAACCGGGCTGGTGGGACATCGCCGGCGGCAAGCTCACGACCTATCGACTCATGGCCGAACAGGCCGTCGACGCGATCGTCCGGCACCTGGGCGCGCCGGCCCAACCGTGCCGCACGGCCGAAGAGCCACTCCTGCCCGCTCAGGAGGCCGGCAGGTACAGCGGCATCCTTCCCGCGCCCTTCACGCGCGAGGCCGTGGAGCATTACGTGCGGCACGAATGGGCGCTGAAGCTGGAGGACCTGCTCCTGCGCCGGAGCGGCTGGCACTACTACGAGCGGTGGTCATCCGCGACGATCGAGCAGGCGGCCGACTGGATGGGTGATGCGGCCGGCTGGACGGCCGAGCGGCGGCGCGGGGAACTCGAGCGATTCCAGGCGCAGGCGCGCCCGGCGGCGTAGGCGCGTCCCCGGTTGCGGGGCCGCTGCCGACTGGTTTACGGTGCGGGGCGGACGAGGACGTCCGCGCTCCCTCCTCATGCACCGGCGCACCTTCCTCCCTCTCGCCGTCGGCGCGGGCGCCGCCGCGCTGGTGCGCGCCGCCGCCCCGCGCCCCGCCAGCGGGCCCTTCATCCAGACCGTGCGCGGGCCGGTACCCGCCCGCACGCTCGGCCGCACGCTGCCCCACGAGCACGTGCTCGTCGACTTCATCGGCGCCGACGCCATCACCGCGGCGCGCTACGACCCGGACAAGGTTTTCGCCGCCGCGCTGCCGCACCTCAGTCGTATCCGCGAACTGGGTGCGCAGGCGCTCTTCGACGCGACGCCGGAGTTCATCGGCCGCGACCCGCGGCTGCTCGCGCGGCTGAGCGCAGCCACGGGCCTGCACCTGGTCACGAACACCGGCCTCTACGGCGCGCGGCAGAACAAGTTCCTCCCCGCCTACGCGCACGCGGCATCGGCCGTCCAGCTCGCCGCCCGATGGATCGCCGAGGCGCGCGACGGCATCGCTGGAACCGGCGTCCGGCCGGGGTTCATCAAGAGCGGGGTCGACCCTGATGCGAAGCTCTCGCCCGTGCAGCGCAAGCTCGTCGCCGCCGCCGCGCTCACCCATGCCGCGACCGGACTCACGGTGGCGGTGCACACGGGCCGCGGCCCCGGGCTCGAGCAACTGGACGTGCTGCGCGAGCACGATGTCGGGCCGGGGGCGTACGTCTGGATCCACGCCCAGGCCGCACGTGACGACGACCTGTTCGCCGCCGCCGACCGCGGCGCGTGGCTGTCGTTCGACGGCCTGAACCGCCCGACCCTCCCGCGCCACCTGAGCCTGTGCCGGGAAATGAAAAACCGCGGCCATCTCGCCCGCGTGCTGCTCTCCCACGACGCCGGCTGGTACGACCCGGCCAAGCCCGAGGGCGGCCCGTTCCGCCCGTATGACCTGCTGTTCACGGCCTTCCTGCCGCAACTGCGGGAGCATGGCTTTTCGGATACGGAGATCGACCAGCTCACGATCCGGAATCCGGCGGAGGCGTACGCGGTGCGGACGCGGTGAGGCACATCGACAGGTGGAGCTGCCTGTCCCCTGGCGGCTGACGTGCGACGGATCAGTCCGCAGCGGCTTGAGGACAAGCCCTTCCACCTTTCAGTGCTGAAAGCAGCCTGGGGACAGGCTGCTCCACCTACCGCTTGGACACCCCGATGCCCGGCCGGTCCGACAACGTCACCTTTCCGTCCACGATCGTCGCCCCGTCGAAACAGTCATTCGAGATCAGCACGGCGCCGTCGAGATCGGCCCAGTCGACCAACGGCGAGAGCTGGGCGGCGGCGGAGATCGCGCACGACGTTTCAGTCATGCAGCCAAGCATCACTTTCAATCCGAGCGCGCGCGCCACCGTGACCATCCGGTGCGCCTCGCGCAGGCCGGCGCTCTTCATGAGCTTGATATTGATGCCGTGGAACACGCCCGCCAGCCGCGCGACATCACCGAGCCGCTGCACGCTCTCGTCCGCGATCAAGGGCAGCGGGCTCCGTTCCCGCAGCCACGCCGTGTCGTCGAGCTGCGCCTTCGGCATCGGCTGCTCGATGAAGAGGACACCCCGGACGGCGAGCCACTCGATCATGCGCAGCGCCTCGTCGCGATTCGTCCAGCCCTGGTTGGCATCAACCGTGATGGGGGTGTCAGTCACGTCACGGATCGCCTCGATCATCGTCCGGTCGGTGTCGCGACCGAGTTTGACCTTCAAGATCCGGTACTCCGCCGCCTCACGCGTCTTGGCCCGCACGACGTCGGGCGTGTCGATGCCGATCGTGAAGGAAGTCACAGGCGCCTTCGCCGGGTCGAGGCCCCAGATCCGATGCCATGGCGCGCCGAGCTTTTTTCCCACCCAGTCGTGCAGCGCGATGTCCACCGCCGCCTTGGCGGCGGTGTTGCCCGGCGCGAGCGCGTCGATCGCGGGCAGGATCTCCTCGAGGTGGAAGGGGTCGGGGAAGCGCGAGAGATCCACGCGTCCCAGGAATGCGGCCGCCGTCTCCTGGGTTTCACCGAGGTAAGGCGGCATCGACGCCTCGCCGTAGCCGGTCACGCCGTCGTGATCCACCTCGACCAGCATCACGGGCGTGGTCGTGCGCGAACTGGTCGCGATCGTGAACGCGTGTTTCAGCTCGAGCGTGTAAGGACGGAAACGGAGGTGCATGGGCAGGCCGGAACTTGAACTACCGACGGCCCCCGGACCACACCGAAACCCGACTTGGCGTTGTTGGCTGAGTCGGACTCATGCCGTTGGACTTCAAATCAGCCATGAAGACGGCCGTCCCGAACGGTGGAGCGGCTTGTCCTCCAGCCGCTGCGAACCGGTCCGCGCACATCAGCCGCCTGGGGACAGGCGGCTCCACCTCAACGGCATGAGTCCGGCGTAGTCCGCGGGCCCTCCGTGCGTCTTCCTCCTCCGCGGCGCGCGCTGCGCGGCGTGACTGCAGCCAGGTCGCGGGGCGCCCCCCCGGTCAGGGCGCCTTGATGTCGTAGCAATAGATCAGGTCCTGGTCGCGCAGGTAGAGCTTGCCATGGCTGATCACGGGGTGGGTCCAGATGCGGCCGCGCGAGCTCCGAATCTTGGTCTGCGGATCGAGCGTGAAGCGACCCGTCTCCTTCCATCCGGCCGGCGAAGCCTCGACCAGCGCGACGTTGCCGCTGGTCTCCTCGACCACGTAGAGCATGCCGTCGGCGGCGCCGATCGCGCCCTTCTGGAAGCCGCGGTGCATCCAGACCGACTCGCCGGTCTTGAAGTCCTGGCAGACCCAGCCCGGGTCGGCGTGGCCGTAGAGGTGGTCGCCGATCAGGACGACGCCGCCGTGGTGATTCTTCATCACCTTGTTCTCATAGACGGTGGTGACCTTGTTGCCGGGCTCGATGCGCACCTTCTTGCAGCCGGAGCCGTAACCGGCCGTGACGTACACCTCGTTGCCCTGCACGATCGGCGTGGGGATGACGGCGGTGCGGCCGGGAAAATCGGTTTCCCAGAGCAGCTTGCCGTCGCTGGCGCGCAACCCGATCACGCTCGTCTCCGTTCGCTGCACATACTGCGCCTCCCCGTTGATCGTGGCCGGCACGATCGAGGAGTAGTGTGCCACCGCGGTGAATTCCTTGCTCTGCCAGACGGGCTTGCCGGTCAGCTTGTCGAGCGCGGCGACGGTGCCTTTGGCTCCGCCGGGCGTGCAGAGGACCTTGTTGCCGTCCACCAGCACCGACTCGGTGTAGCCCCACTTCGGGAGCTGGCCGCCGAGGCTCTTCATCGTGACCTGCCAGACGATCGAGCCGTCTGCTATCTTCACGCAGACGAGCGTGCCGGGGCCGCTCAGCGCGTACACCCGGTCGCCGTCCACGGCCGGCGTGCCGCGCGGACCGTCACCCCAATCGTTGTCGAGCACGGGGCTGAGTTTCACGGCCCGCACTTCCTTCCCGGTGTTGGCGTCGAGGATGAGGAGAATCTCGCTCCCGTCGCGCGTGCCCAGGGTGAACAGCTTGCCGCCGACGATCGCGGGACCGGAGTAGCCGTTGCCGGCGTTCTCGTAGAGCCAGACCCGCTTCGGGCCGCCGGCGGGCCACGCTTTCATCAGACCGGTTTCCTTGGAGACATCGGTGCGGTCGGGTCCGCGCCATTGAGGCCAGTCGAGACCGGTGGCGAACGCGGTCGAGGCGAGGGTGAGCAGAGCGGCGAGGAGGCGGGGGGAGGAATGCATGATGGCCGGGGAGGTGAACGGGGCGCCAGACGCAGCGCGCGGGGTGGAGGATGCAGCGTGCCGCGTGACGAATCGGAGCTCCACGCAATGTGCACCCCAGCAGGATGCAAGCCGATGCGGCATGGAACCCCGGACGGATTTTGGAATCGCGGCCGAGGCGCACCGCCTCTCCGGGTCGAAACGCCTCTCGTCGTTTACCCTTCGCGCCCCCGGACCCGGCTTGGCAGCGCCACATCGATCAGCAGCAGCGCTTCGGCGTCGACGCCGTGCGGCCCGTGCAGGGCCGGTTCGCCGAGCGGGTTGACGACGAGGGAATTGCCAATGCACCTCCGTCCGCGCCAGGGACCTGCGTCGATCCAGCCGACATTGCTGCAGCCGGCGATCCAGAGCTGAAAGTCGCGGGCGACCGGACAGTAACTCTCGAGCCAGCGCCAGCCGTAAGGCAGCCGGGCGTTGTCGTGATCGGCGGCCACCGCCCAGGCGCAGGGAGACAGGATGATCTGCGCCCCCATCAGCCCGAGCGTGCGGCTCACCACCTGCCCGCGCGCGAAGGCGTCGGCGCAGATCATCACGCCCAGGGTTCCCAGCGGGGTGTGCGCCACGCCGAGCCGGTCGCCGTTCGCGTAAAGCGCGTGCGCGATATCGAGCTCGTTGAGCTTGCGGTGGTGGAGCAGCAGCCGGCCCTGCGGGTCGAACAACACCGCGGCGTTGAAGCGCAGCTCACCCGCGCTCTCGACCAACCCGGCGCACAGGTAGACGCCATGCCGCTGGGCCAGCGCGCGCAGCCACTCGCAGGTCTCGCCCCCGGGCACTTTCTCCTGCGCGGTGCCGGCGGAGGGATGCATCCAGCCGAGGTTCAACGTCTCCGGGAGCAGCACGACCTGCGCACCGGCAAGGGCGGCATCAGCGACGGCCCTCGCGGCGCGGGCGAGATTGGCCTCTTTCGCGCCGCCATCGACGCGCATCTGGGCGAGGGCGAGCTTGAACACGCGGGGAGTCCGGCCCAGGAGCGACCTGAAGGCAATCCCCTGCCGCGACACGGGACGGCGTCGGCTGCGCCCCATGACTGCGGCCTTCCCCGGCAGACCTGCGACGGACCCGGGAAGTCACCGCGCGACCGCGGCGCGCCCACGAAAAAACTCCGAAGAAATGCGAAAGACCTCATGGGCAGGCATCCCTCCGCTCTGCTATATAGCGCGGTCGACCCCACCCTGCCGATGTCACCCCCTCCTTCGGATCGCGCCGACTGGTTCGCTGCAGAAGTGCAGCCGCACGAGCGCATGCTGCGCTCCTATCTGCGCGGGACCTTTCCCGCGGTGCGCGATGTGGACGATGTCGTCCAGGAGTCCTTCCTTCGGCTGTGGCGCACCCGGGCCACCGAGCCGATCCGCAGCGCAAAGGCGTTTCTATTTCTCGTCGCGCGCCGTGTGGCCTTGAACGTCCTGCGCAAGGAAAACAATGCTCCCTTTGCCGACTACGGGGAGACGGCGACGTCGCGGGTCTTGGATGATGGGCCCGACGCCGCCGAGGCGGTCATCGTCCAGGAGCGCATCGACCAGCTGGCCGACGCCCTGATGACGCTGCCGTCCCGGTGCCGCGAGGCGATCATCATGCACAAGATCCAGGGGATGTCCCAGCGCGAAGTCGCGCTCCGGCTCGGAATCAGCGAGCGGACGGTCGAAACGCACGTGCGCGCGGGCGTCGCCCGTTGCCTCGCTCATTTTCGTTCACTCGGGTCGTCCGACCACCACGATGCCACCTGAATCCGAAAGACCTCGCGCGGACGAATGGCGTCGGCAGCCCCTGGACTGGGCTCGCCAGGCAGGCCACGGCGACCGGCTGCTCGCCGCCCTGGGGCAACGCGAGCGCCGCCAGCGTCGACGACGCCGCGCGGCCGGCCTGACGGTCGCCCTGGCCTGCCTGGTCGCAGGCGCCGCGCTCTTTCTCGAACGTCCGCCCGCGCCTGCCACGCCCGCCGCGACGGGGACCCCGCGTTCTCCCCTCGTGGTCGGCCCCGAGCGTCGCACCCTGCCTGACGGCACCGTCGTCGAGCTGCGACCCGGTTCCGACATCGAGGTGGGCTTCGCAGCCGCCGGTGCCGGACCACGCGCCGTGACCCTGCGGCACGGCGAGGCGCATTTCCAGGTGGCGTCGAATCCCCTCCGGCCGTTCGTCGTGTCCGCCGGCCCGGCCCGTTTCCAAGCGGTGGGCACCGCCTTCTCCGTCGCGATCGATCCTGCGGCCGTCGAAATGATCGTCACCGAGGGACGAGTCGCCCTTGTCACGGAGACCGCCGACCCCACGCATGACGCCATCGTAACCGCCGGCCAGCGGGCGATCGTCCCGACCGCACCCCTCGCGCCTCCGCCGCAGGTCACGTCGGTCACCCCGGCCCAGACCGGCGAAAAGCTCGGATGGCGGGTACCCCGGCTCGAATTCAACGAGACGCCGCTCGCCGAGGTCGTCGACCTCATCCACCGGCACAGCGCGACGCGTCTCCGCCTGATCGGCCGGGACTTGCGGGCGATCGAGATCACCGGCGCCCTGCGGGCCGACAATCTCGATCCGCTGCTCCGGATGCTCGAGAACCATTACGGCATCCGGGTCTCCACCTTGCCCGGAGGCGAGATCGGGCTGGAATCGGCGCGCTGAGCCTCGACCGACATTCGGGTTTTTCGCCGCGCAGCTACGGGGTTCATCCGGCTTCGGGGTCTTCACCGGTAATGACCTCACGTGCCGTTTCCACCCTGCTCCGACCCCTCCGACGCTTTCTGCTGCCGCCGCTGTTCCTGGCGGCGGCGCTCATCGGTGCGGAGAAGCGCACCTTCGACATCCCGGCCGGACCGGCGGAGACGACCCTCAAGCTCTTCCGCTCGCAGTCCGGCGCCGAGCTCGTGTACCCCGCGGAAATCGTCCGCGGCGTTAACACCCCGGCGCTCCGCGGCTCCTTCACGCCCGGCGAGGCGCTCCAGCAGCTCCTCGGCGCCGGACCGCTCGCCGCGCGCCAGGAAAACGGCTCCGCCACCTTCATGATCACCCGCGGCCCAAACGCCGCCGGGGCGACGCCGAACCCCGCCGGCGCCGCCCGCCCCGCGAGCCCTGACACCGGCAGCGTGATCGAGCTCAGTCCGTTCACGGTCAGCGCCGACGAAAACGAAAGCTGGCTCGCCACCAGCACGCTGGCCGGGAGCCGGCTCAACACGCCTTTGCGCGACACCGGCGCCTCGATCTCCGTGCTGACGTCGGAGTTCCTCAAGGACCTCGGCGCGATCGAGCTCTCGGACGCGGTGGGTTACGCGGTCAACGTGCACATGGACACCAACGAGGGCACGAACGTGAACGACAACGGCGCGATGACCAACTTCGACGCCTCCCGCGTGCGCATCCGCGGCGTGGAGGCGACGGTCACGCGGAACTATTTCCGCTGGGGCCTCCAGTCCGACTCCTACAACTCCGACCGGATCGAGGAAAACCGCGGCCCGAACTCGATCCTCTTCGGCATCGGCTCGGCGGGCGGCGTCGTCAACACGCTGACGAAGCGGGCCAATCTCAACCGCAACTTCCAGCAGGCCGCGCTCGTGGTCGGCTCGGACGACCTGTATCGGGGCACCTTGGACGTGAACCGGCGGCTGCTCGACGGGAAACTCGGCCTCCGGCTCAACACCGTGTACAGCGAGATGGGCAGCTACCGCCACCATGCCTTCACCGACACGCAGCGCGCGCACCTTGCCGCCACGTGGCAGGCCCGGCCCGCCACCCAGCTCCGGGTCGACTACGAGATCGGGCTGATCGAGAGCGTCGGCTCCCGCCCGGCACCCGCGTACGACGGCGTCGGCCTGTGGCGCAGCGCCGGCTCGCCCACCGTCGCCACCGCCCAGAGCGGCAACCTCGGGCCGCGCGGAATCACGCAGTACGCCACCAACGCCCGCCGCCTCACCTATCTCGAGCAGATGGGCGCCGTCTTCAACTACCAGGGCCAGAACCGCGCCACGGGCAACAGCGACCCGATCCTCGACGCGAGCTTCGTGGATTTCTCCGTCAATCCCGTCGGCCCCTACAACCGCCGTGACGCCAACTTCCAGGCGCTGACCGCGATCTGGGAGCAGCGGTTCGGCCGGCATACGTTCGCCGAGCTCTCGCACAACCTGCAGTTCGTCAACCGCGAGACCTTCATCGCCGGCCAGGGCCGCGTCGAGAACGCCACGCTCTACGCCGACCCGAATCAGTTTCTGCCCAACGGTCAGCCTAATCCCTTCGTCGGCCGGATGATGTTCGAGGGCGGGCGCTGGAACACCTCGATCAACCGGCAGAAGTCGCACAACACCCGGCTCATGCTTTCGCATGAGGCCGATTTCGGCCGCTGGGGCAACTACCGCGTCGCCGCGATGGGCGAACACGAGTGGCGCAAGGACATCAATCGCAATTGGGTCGAAGTCTGGGAAGGCCGGCCTTTCAACTCGGCGCCCGAGAACGACCAGAACCACGTGTGGCGGCGCTTCTACGTCACGGAGGGTAACTGGGCCAGCTACCACTCCGGCACCGGGCCGCTCAGCGGGCTGCTGCGCAACGTCCCCGATCCGACGACGCCGGGACGCGTGCTCAACTCGACCTGGGTGCCCTTCAACCAGGGCGGGCAGCGCGACGTCGTCGAGCACCAGGACACGGCCCTCTTCGGCGGCCACGCGCGCTACCTCTCCGGCCGCGTCATCCTCGGCCTCGGGCTGCGCAAGGACGTGCTCCACCTCCGCACCGCCCAATCCCAGCGCGATCCCGTCACCAACCAGTGGTCGCTCGAGGCCCCGACCGTCGTGCGCGAACACGAGAAGTACGAGGGCACCACGCGCACGCTCGGCGCGGTGGGGCACGTGACACGCAACCTTTCGCTGTTCTACAACTTCTCCAACAGCATCAACGTCCCCAACTCGAGCCATCGCATCCTGCCCGACGGCCGCACCCCGCCGAACTCGGAGGCGCGGGGGAAGGACTTCGGCCTGCGCTTCTCGTTTTTCGACGACCGTCTCTCCGCCCGGATCAACCGCTACACGGTCGACATGATCGGCGCGACCGGCGGCGGCTTCGGCGGCACCCTCGACAACCCGACCACGCTCAACAACCGCGTCCTGACCGCGCTGCAGAACGCCGGGCGCATCACCGCGGCCGAGGCCGACGCGCGCGAGTTCACCACCAACGAGGCCACCATCGACCGCAAGCTCGAGGGCTACGAGTTCAACCTCAGCGGCGCGCTGACGAAGAACTGGCGCATCTCCGCCAGCTATTCGTACAGCGACGGCTACGACAGCAACATCGCCCCGGAGGTGAAGGCTTGGGCGAAGGAGGCCCTGCCTTGGTACCTCCAGAACGGGGACGTCCAGACCGGCGTCGCCGGCACCAACGGCCAGCTCCTGACCGTGGCCCAACTGGTCGCCCAGTGGGAAGCGGACGTGCAACGGCTTCGCTGGATCCGCGAGGGCGACCTGATCCTCGGCAACCGCAAGCACAAGTTCAGCGTGCTCGCGCGCTACTCGTTCGACCGCGGCCCGCTCCAGGGTCTCTACGGCGGCGCCGGCTACCGTTACCAAAGCAAGGCCCCGACGGGCTTCGACACGAACTCGAAGCTGCTCTACAGCGAACCCCAGGGCGAGACCGACGCCTTCCTCGGCTACCGGCTGCGCCGGACGATTGGTTTTTTCCGGAAAGGACTCAGCCTGCAGCTCAACGTGAAGAACCTGCTCGACGAGACCGATCCTCGGATCACCACCTGGCGCGAGGACGGCGTGCGCGTCAGCCGCGCGCTGATCGTCGCCCCGCGCTCCTGGCGGTTCACGGGCAGCTTCGATTTCTGACCGCCACGCCGACGCATGCGCTTCCTCGCCGCGATTTCCGCGCTCCTCCTCGCTGTCACGCCGGCTGCCGCGGCCCCTCCTCCCTGGACGCCCCCGCCCGGCTTCACCTCCACCCGCGGCGGCGATGACGGGCGGATCCTGGAAGTCTCCACGCTCGCCCCGACCGGACCCGGCTCCCTCGCCGCGGCCATCTCGGCCGAGGGCGCGCGGAAGATCGTGTTCACGGTTGGCGGCGTGATCGACCTCGCGGGCGCCACCCTGCGTCTGCGCCACCCGCACGTGACGGTCGCCGGCGAGACCGCTCCGAGTCCCGGCATCACCCTCATCCGGGGTGGAATCGGCATTTCCACCCACGACGTGATCCTGCGCCACCTCCGGGTCCGGCCCGGCGAAGCCGGCCGCGCGAAGAAGAGCGGCTGGGACGTCGACGGCATCGCGACCGGCGACGGCGCGCGCGACGTGATCGTCGACCATTGCTCGGTGAGCTGGGCCACCGATGAAAATCTCAGCGCCAGCGGTGGCCGGTTCGGCGGCGACTCACCCGAAGACTGGCGACGGAGCTCGTCGCACCGGATCACGTTTCATCGCTGTCTCGTCGCCGAAGGACTCCGGAACTCCACTCACTCGAAAGGCACCGGTCACTCGATGGGTTCGCTGATCCACGACAACGCGACCGGCATCGCCGTCATCGGCAACCTCTATCTCAGCAACAACGCCCGCAATCCGCTCTTCAAGGGCGGCGCCCGCGGCGTGGTCGTCAACAACCTCATTCAAAACTCCGGCGGTTCCGCGATCAGCTTCGGCCTCGTGCCGGAGGAATGGACCGGCAAGGACTGGCAGCGCGGCCAGATGGCCGTCGTCGGCAACGTCATCCGCCGCGGTCCCAGCACGCCGGCGGCGCTGGCGCCGATTCGCTTCGGTTCGAACTGGGGCGCGCCCGAGTGCGATGCGTATCTCCACGACAACCGCTTCCTCGATCGCGACGGCCGGGAGCTGCCGCTTCTCCTCGCGGTCGAGGCGAGGAAGGGCCTCGAACGCAGCGGCGAATTCCGTCTCCTCGCCACGCCGCCGCTCTGGCCCGAAGGCTTCAACGCCCTGCCCGCCACCTCGGTCGCGGCCGCGGTGCTCGAGGACGTCGGCGCCCGCCCGTGGGACCGCGACGCCGTCGATCGCCGTCTCGTGGCCGAGGCCCGCTCCGGCGGCGGCAAGATCATCGACAGTGAGAACGAAGTCGGCGGGTATGCCGTGCTCGGCGTGAAATGAGCGGGCGGCGATCAGGATCGGCGGTCTCGATGTGCCCCGCAACCCGGCGCGAGCTGAACGGGAAGCGCGGACGCCCCCGTCCGCTTGGCCGGTGGTGCGGACGAGGACGTCCGCGCTCCCAGCCGCGCCACGAATCTGCCCTGACCCGATCATGATCACTCCGCTTTCCGTGCTCGTTCGGAAGATGATTTGGGCGCCCCTGGCCTTCGCCTCGCTGGCCGCCGCCACGCTCACCACGCAGGGCGACCGGTTTCTCCTCGACGGCCGGCCGTTCAAGATGTGGGGCGTCCGCACCGCCAGCGCCTCGCAGTCCGCCGCCGCCACGCAGCACCTGATCGCGCAGCTCGACGAGTACCGCCGCCACGGCCTCAACGCCGTCACCGTCTTCTACCAGGGGTCCAGCGGCGGCTTCTCGAATCCGTTTTCCGGAGACGGCACCACGATCGATCCCGCGCATCACGCGCGCATGGTCGAGATCATCGAGGCCTGCGACCGCCGCAACATGATCGTCGTAGTCGGCCTGTTCTACCAGCGCTCCGAGTTCTTCCGCACCCCCGCCGCCTGGGAAGCGGCCGTCCGGACCGCCACGCGCCTCCTGCGGCCGCACCGCAACGTGATCATCAACCTGGCCAACGAGCAGAACTCGTCGCTCTACCGCGACAGCAACCCGATCTTCGACCTCGGCGACCCGGCGCGGCTGATCGCGCTGTGCGACCTCGTGCACGCCGAGGACCGGACGCGTCTCGTCGGCGCCGGTGGGTACGACCACGCGAAGAACATCACGCTCGGCCGTGCACCCGGCGTCGACGTGCTGCTTTTCGACACGAACGGCCCCGAGGACAGCGGCGCGCTCTTCGATCGCTTTGTCGCCGCCGGCGTGACGGGCAAGCCCATCGTCAACGTGGAACAGTTCGGCGCGTATTCGGCGAAGGCCGATTTCCCCAGGCGCGCCGGCGTTTTCACCGCGGCCAACCGCGCGCTTTTCCTCCGCGAGGTCGAAGCCGCCCGCACGCGGCCGGGATTGCACACGTTCTTTTTCGACGTGCGCTGGTTGCAGGGCACCGGTCACGGGCAGACCGAGAACCGCTACGACCTCGGTGGCGACGGCACCGAGGACTCGCCCGGCTGGCGCTGGTATGCCGAGGCGGTGCGCACCGCCTCCGAACTCCGCTAGGGCAGAGTCAATGACTCTGTAGCCCAAACCGGAACGCAAAGTCGCGAAGGAACGCGAAGTTTCGCCAGGCTTTCCTTCGCGAGTCTTTGCTTCCCTTCGCGTCTTGGCGTCTTGGTTCCCGCCCTGAGCGGCCACGATTCTACTCCAGGCGCTCCAGCCGGGCGCAGCCGGGACGGCGATGCCCGGGTGCCGACGCCTTCGAGCGCGGGCGCAGCGCCCAAGACGCCGGCCGCCGGAAAACCTCCGAAGAAAAATGCAGGAGCTCATGGACGCTCCAGCCGGCGACTGCCACACTCCGATCCCGTGCCCCGGCGAGCACCCGTGGCCGCCTCAAGCGCCTGCTGCGGGAACTCGTCAGATTCGTTGCTCCTTCACCACCCATGATTCGCCTGCTCCTTCTCCTGGCCAGCCTCAGCCTCCTGCGGGCCGCGACTCCGCTCCTCGCGGCCGATCGCGCGCCACAAACCGTGGTCTCGATCCAAGGTGATCAGTTCCTGATCAATGGCCGGCCAACGTACGCCGGCCGCACCTGGAACGGGAGGAAGATCGAAGGCCTGCTGATGAACGCCCGCATGGTGCAGGGCATCTTCGACGATCAGAATCCCGCCACGGCGGCACGCTGGGCCTACCCCGACACCGGCAAATGGGATCCGGAGCGCAACACGCGCGAGTTCCTCGCCGCGATGCCGGCCTGGCGGGCGCACGGGCTG
The DNA here is from genome assembly GCA_937952235.1 of uncultured Opitutia bacterium. Classification (GTDB taxonomy): domain Bacteria; phylum Verrucomicrobiota; class Verrucomicrobiia; order Opitutales; family Opitutaceae; genus ER46. Next base: position 16,299 of record CALFZM010000179.1, read on the forward strand.
CTCGCCTTCACGATCAATCTCCAGGGCGGTTCGCCCGAGGGCTACTCGCGCCAGCAACCGTGGATCAACTCCGCCTTCCGCCCCGACGGGAGCCTGCTTCCGGAATACCTCGCGCGGCTCGAGCGCATCATCGCTTTCGCCGACGAGCTGGGCATGGTCGTCGTGCTCGGGTACTTCTACTTCGGGCAGGACGAGCGCCTCGCCGACGAAGCTGCCGTGATCCGCGCCACGGATAACGCCACCCGCTGGGTGCTCGCGCGCGGCTGGCGGCACGTCATCATCGAGGTCAACAACGAGTGCAACGTCCGGTACGATCACGCCGTCCTCCAGCCGGAACGCATCCACGAGCTGATCGAGCGCGTGAAGGCGATGAAGTCCGCGTCCGGTCACCGCCTGCTCGCGAGCACTTCCTACGGCGGCAACACGGTGCCGCGCGAGAATGTCGTGCGCGCGTCCGATTTCCTCCTGCTGCACGGCAACGGCGTGCTCGATCCGAAACGCATCGGCGAACTCGTGCGGCTGACGCGTCAGGTTTCCGGATACACCGCGAAGCCGATTTTCTTCAATGAGGACGATCACTTCAACTTCGAGGTGCCCGCCAACCACTTCACGGCTGCGATCGAGGAATACGCGGGCTGGGGCTACTTCGATTTCCGGATGAAGGGCGAAGGCTTCGACGCCGGCTACCAGAGCGTCCCGGTCAACTGGGGCATCAGCTCGCCGCGCAAGGCGGGTTTCTTCCGGCTGCTCGCCGAGATTACGGGACAACCGGTCACCGCCTACGGTCCGCCGGACCGCGCACGGCGTTGACCCGGGCCCCGGCCGATCGAGCGCCAGCCCTCATCGGAGGGCTGCGCTCCGTCGCAGTCGCGACCGCGCGTGGAAGCTCGGTCCGCCCCGGGGCGAAAAGCGCGAACGTGACGGCGTTGAAGCCTTGCGCCTGGTGCCGCCCGGGTGCTATCGGGGACCCCGCTCGACGACATGGCCGCCCCCCTTTCGCCTTCCGTTCCCCTGCGCGGCATCGTCGTGGGGGCGGGATATTTCAGCCGGTTTCACCTCGACGCCTGGCGCCGGATGCCCGACGTGGCGATCCTGGCCGTGGCCGACCGGGATCCTGCCCGCGCCCGGGCCGCGGCGGCGGAAGCAGGCGTGCCGCACGCCTGCGACGCCGCGGCGCTGCCGGAACTGCTCGACGCCGCGCGGCCCGATTTCCTCGACCTCATCACTCCTCCGGAAACCCATCTCGATCTGGTCCGGCTCGCCGCGGCCCGTGGCATCGCGGTCGTCTGCCAGAAACCCCTGGCGCCGTCCGTCTCGGAGGCCCGTGCCGTGGTGGACGCCGCCCGCGCGGGAGGGTGCCGGTTGATGGTGCACGAGAACTGGCGCTGGCAGCCGTGGTATCGCGAGATGAAGCGCCAGCTCGACGCCGGCGCGCTGGGCGAACTTTTCTCGATCTCGGTCCGGATGCGGCTCGGCGACGGCTGGCGCGTGGATGCCTACCTGGCGCGCCAGCCCTTTTTTCGCCGGTACCCGCGCCTGCTGGTCTACGAGACGGCGGTCCACTTTCTGGATACATTCCGCTTCCTGGGCGGCGAGATCACCTCCGTCTATGCGCGGCTGCAGCGGCGGAACGCCGCCATCGCGGGCGAGGATGCCGGGCAGATCGTGTGCGGCTTCGCCGGCGGGGCGACCGCGGTGTTCGACGGCTCGCGGTACAACGAGTCCGACGCCGTCGACGCGCGCTACACGTTCGGCACCGTCCGGCTCGACGGCAGCCGCGGGCACCTCGAGCTCGATCCCGAGGGCCGGCTCACGATGAAGCGACTCGGCGAACCGGCGCACCCGCTCGACTACCCGCATGACCGCCGCGGCTTCGCCGGCGACAGCGTGCTCGCCCTGCAGCGCCACTTCATCGACCGCCTGCGCGATGGCGCGCCGTTCGAGTCCTCGGGCGACGATTATCTCCGCACGACCGAACTCGTGGAAGCGTGTTACCGGTCGCACGCCCGCGGCGAGGTCGAGCACGTGCCGTCTCCGCCCTGACGCGGGCCAGGTTTCCCTTGCATGACCCCCGACCCCACCGC
>CALFZM010000180.1 GCA_937952235.1 uncultured Opitutia bacterium
AGTCATGGGGATGGGTCAGGGGTGAGGGGTGAAATGCGACTGCCCTCTCGCCCCTCGCCGATCGCCCTTCGCCCGAGGGGCGGCGCCCCGCCGCCCCTACAGCAACCGCCCCGGCTGGTAGTCCGCCGCGCCGCGGTGCTTGCGCGCGAGCGGTTTCACTTCGGCGATGAAGGCGTCGACCTGGTGCGGGGCGGCGCCGACGAAGCGGGCGTTCTCGGACAGGATCGCCTGCAGCGCCTTCTTGCCGAGGCCGATGCGGCGGTCGGCGGCGAGGCGCGAGAGCAGGTCGGCGTCGCCGCTGCCGGAACGCAGCGCCTTGGCGGCGGCAAGCGCGTGTTCCTTGATCGCCTCGTGGGCGGTCTCGCGCCCGGCGCCGTGCTTCACCGCCTCCATCAGGATGGTGGTGGTGGCGAGGAAGGGCAGGTTGCGTTCGTTCTCCACCACGATGGCGGCGGGGAAGACTTCCATCTGACGCAGCACCGTGAGGAAGGTCTCGAGGGCGCCGTCGAGCGCGAAGAAGGCGTCGGGCAGCGCCACGCGGCGGACGACCGAGCACGACACGTCGCCCTCGTTCCACTGGTGGCCGGCGAGCGCGCCCGTCATCGTCACGTAGCCGCTGAGGATCGTCGCGAACCCGCAGATGCGCTCGCAGTTCCGGGCGTTGACCTTGTGCGGCATCGCGGAGGAGCCGACCTGGCCGGCCTGGAAACCCTCGGTGAGAAGACCCGCGCCCGCCATGAGGCGCAGCGTGGTGGCGAAACTCGCCGCCGCCGAAGCCACCTGGTGCAGTGCGCTCACGACCTCGAAGTCCAACCCGCGCGGATACACCTGCCCCACGGCGGTGAGCGAGGCGTGGAACCCGAGGTGCCGGAGCACCCGCGTCTCGAGCTGGTCGACCTTGCCTGAATCGCCGCCGAGCAGCGTGAGCTGGTCGAGCTGCGTGCCGACGGCGCCCTTCAGCCCGCGCACCGGGTAACGGGCGAGCAATTCGTCGATGCGCGTGAACGCCACGAGCAGCTCCTGGCCGAACATCGCGAGCCGCTTGCCGAGCGTCGTGGGCTGCGCCGGCACGTTGTGCGTGCGCCCCGTGATCATGAGGTCCCGGTGCGCCTCCGCCTGGTGCGCGAGGGCGAGCAGGGCGGCCGCGGACTTGAACTGGACGAGCTTGAGCGAGCGCAGGATCTGCAGCTGCTCGACGTTCTCGGTCAGGTCGCGGCTGGTGAGCCCGAGATGGATGAACTGGCGCTTGGCGAGTTCGGAGAACTCCTCGATGCGCGACTTCACGTCGTGGAGCGTCACCCGCTCGCGTTTCGCGATGGCGGCGAGGTCGATCTGCCCCTTCACCCGCTCGTAGTCCTTGATCGCCTCCGCGGGAATCGGCACGCCGAGGTCGCGCTGCGCCTTCATCACCGCGATCCAGAAATCGCGTTCGAGCCCCACGCGGCCGTGCTGCGACCAGATGTCCTTCATCGCTGGCGACGCGTAGCGTTCGGCGAGGACGTTGGGAATCGGTGCGGCAGCGGAGGAAGACGACTCGTTCACGGCAAAGGTCGCTTCTTAAGCGCGCGGGCGCGACCATGGCGAACCCAAACATCGGCCCACGGAATACACGGAGGACGCGGAGGGATCAGGGTGCGATCCGGGTCGTCGCGAATGGGGCGTTGGCGCACGGGCGGAGCCGGCCGGGCCGCTCTTCGCGCGGCCAGTTCAGGCTTTCCGTGGGCCACTCTCCGCCCGTCAGGCGGCCAGGCAGCGGACGGTCATCTCGCGCAGGACTTCCTCCTGCTCGCCGGGGCGGCGGACGATCTCCTCGAACGCCGTGATGAACTCCTGCTGGTTGTCGATCAGCCGCTTGAGCGTCGGCAGCTTCGCCCCGCCCGCGAGTTTGCCCACGTACCACGGATTCTGGGTGAAGAGGTTGAACGAACTCTTCGCCGTCGCCCCCACGAATCGCGCGCCGAACGTGCCCGCCGCCCGCGGCAACCCGTCGAGCCCGCGGGGGCCGACCCGCGCCGCGCCCGCATCGACGAGCGCCCGCACCTGCAGCAGGATCCGGTTGCGGTTCTGCAGCGCGCTGATCACCGGCCGAGCGTCGCCGCCGCCGAAGAAATGCCGGTGCAGCGCCGCGAGCGTCCACTTGAGGTCGCCGCTGAAGAACGCCTCCGCCGCCTCGAAGAAATCGCCCTCCGCGACATTGGGCGTGAGCTCCGCCACGTGCGCCTCCTCGATCTGCGCCCCGTCGCCGACGTACGTCGCCAGCTTGCGCGTCTCCTCGACCACCAGTCGCGTGTTGGCCCCGACCTTGGCGAGCATCAATTCCACCGCACCGGCGCCGAAACTCGCGCCGAGCAGCCGCGCCTCCGCCAGTGCGACGCCGGCGAGCGCCTCGCCCGCCCGGTCGGAATCCCCGCCGATCAGCGTGAAATCCGCGTGCTTCTCGCACCACTTGGGGAACGCCCGCCGCCGGTCGACGGGCGCCGCCGTCACGAGCACCGCCGTCTCGTCGGCATTCACCGACCCCAGCAGCCGCTGCAGCTCCTCCACCTGCGCGAGCGTGCCTTCGGCGCGGCCCGTCACGGTGTCGGCGAGGAAGTTGACATCCTTCAGCCACACCACCCGCCGCCCGCCGAACATCGATACGGTCTGCACCGCGTCGCGGAATCGGTTCACCGCCGCCTCCACCTCGCCAACATTGGCCGCGAAGCCGTTGATGATCTCCCGCGCGAACTCGTCCGCCACCTCCGCCGCCAGCGCCTCGAAACGTTCCTTGCCCATCCGCCCGACCAGGTAGTCGTCGGCCCCGCAGATGAAGGTGAAGTTCCGCGCCGCAGTCATGAGCCCGGCACTCTGGCCGCCGACCGGGCCCGGCTGCACGAAAAAAATCCGACCAACCGGTGCCCGCCACGTTCCCGCGCCGCGGTCCGACCGCGCCCTTGCGGAACGGCGGCGGGTCGGCCCAATTGGCCTGTACCCGATGACGCCTCCAGCCGCTGCCGAACCGGACGCCGCCTGCCCCTGGCGCCGCGACGTGCTCGCGCTGCTGCTTTGCTTCGGGGCGCTCTATCTCTTCGCCGCGGGACGGATGCCGCTGATGAATCCCGACGAGCCGCGCTACGCCGGCATCGCGCGCGAGATGATCGTCCACGAGGACTGGGTGACGCCGCGGCTCAACGACACGCGCTATTTCGAGAAACCTCCCCTCGTCCCCTGGCTCGGCGCCGTCTCGCGCCTGCTGTTCGGTCCGGGCGAGACGGCGGCACGGCTGCCGTCCGTGGGCTTCGGCCTCGCCGGTGTGATCATCACGTATGCGCTGGGACGCCGCTTGTTCGGCCGCGCGGCGGGCCTGGCGGCGGCCTTCGTGCTGGGAACCTCGCTGCTGTACTTCACGCTGGCGTGGCTGCTGCTGCTCGACATGGCGTTTGCGGTCGCGATCGCCGCGACGCTGGGCTGCTTTCTCCTGGGCATCCGGGAGCCGCCGGGTCGGCGGCGACTCGCCTGGTTTCTCGGGCTCTATGCGGCGGCCGCAGTGGCGACGCTGGCCAAGGGACTGCTGGGCTTCCTGCTCCCGGGCGCGATCATGTTCCTCTGGCTGCTGCTGCTGCACCAGTGGCACCGGCTGCGTCCGCTGTACCTGCCCGGCGGCATCCTGCTCTTCCTCGCGCTCGCGGCGCCGTGGCATCTGCTCGTCGGGCAGCGCAACCCGGAGTGGGCGGCCTTCTACCTCGTGCACGAGCACTGGACGCGGTTCACCACCACGGCGCACGGGCGCGCGGAGCCGTTTTGGTTCTTCGGCCCGGTGCTGGTCGGCGCACTGTTTCCCTGGATTGGATTTCTGCCCGCGGCCGTGCGGGCGGCGCTGGCCGGTGGCTGGCATCGCCGGCGGGAACACGCCGATGCGTGGTTCCTCTTCCTGTGGGCGGCGTTCGTGTTCCTGTTCTTCTCCCGATCCCAATCCAAGCTCATCCCTTACCTGCTGCCGGCCCTGCCGCCCCTCGCGCTGCTCATCGGCGCCTGGCTGGCCCGGTGCCGGGCCGAGCGCGCCGCGGAACGGCTGCGGACCGGGCTCCGGGTGTTCGCGGTCGCGTGCGGGCTGATCGGCGCCGCGGGAATGGTCGCCATGTTCCGGCCCGGCCTGATGCGCGATCCGGAGCAGATGGCCGCCCTCCGCCCCTGGGGCATCGGCCTCGCGGCCGTGCTCGCGCTCGGCGGCCTCGCCGCGCCCTGGGCCGCCCGCGTGCGGGGCGTCACCGCAGCCTTCGCTTCCCTCGTCGTCACCCTCACCGCCTTCCTGCTCCTCGCCCTGCTCGCGGCCCCGCACTGGCAGCGCGCGAGCACCAGGGATCTCGCGCTCGTTGCCCGGTCCCGCATTCCCCCGGCGGAACGCGTTTATCACTACTGGGGATTCTTCCATGACTTCGTCTACTACGCCGGCCGGCCGGTCGGCCTCGTGAGCTACACCGACGAGCTCGAGGTGCAGTTTCTCACTCCGGAGGAGAAAGCCGCGCGCTTCATCGACGACGCCGAGCTCCGACGGCAGTGGGCCGGTCCGGCGCGCATCTGGCTCGTCGTGCGCCGTCGCACCCGGGCGGATCCGGCGTCCGTCTTCGCCGATCCCACGTTTCACTTCCACGTGATTGCCGAGTCACGCTCGCACCAGCTGGTCAGCAACCGACCGTAGCTCGGCGCGTGCGGTGGCTGCGCCGGGCGTCGTCTCGTCTGCGCCGGGGTGGCGACGAGAGGACGACGAACGAGGCAGAACGGCGAGGGATGCGTGCGAAAACGGCTTGTTCGACGTCGCACTCTGCGTACTCAACTCTCTCGCGCGTCCCGCCCCATGTCCGCACCGTTCATCCCCTTCTCCCGGCCCACGATCGACGAGGACACCATCACGGGCGTGGCCGAGGTGCTCCGGTCGGGGTGGATCACGTCGGGGCCGAAGGTGCGGGAGTTCGAGGCGCAGCTCTCGGCGTGGTGCGGAGGCCGGCCGGTGCGGGCGTTCAATTCCGGCACCGCGGCGCTCGAGGTCGCGCTGAGGCTCGCCGGCGTCGGGCCCGGCCACGAGGTCATCACCACGCCGCTCTCGTGGGTGGCGACCAGCAACGTGATCCTCACCGTCGGCGCGCGCCCCGTGTTCGTCGACGTCGACCCCCGCACCCGCTTGATCGACCTGGCGCGGGTCGACGCGGCCGTGACGCCGGCGACGCGTGCGATCCTCCCCGTCGACCTCGGCGGGTTTCCCGTCGACCGCGACCGCCTGTACGCGATCGCGCGCCGGCACGGGCTGCGCGTGATCGAGGACGCGGCGCAGTCGCTCGGCAGCACCTGGGCGGGCCGGCGCATCGGGGCGGGGGGCGACCTGGTGGCGTTCAGTTTCCATCCCAACAAGAACATCACGACGATCGAGGGTGGCGCGCTCGTCGTGAACGACGCCGCCGAGGCGGCGCGCGCGGAGCAGTACCGGCTGCAGGGCGTCGTGCGCACGGGGGCCGACGGCATGGACGTCGATGTCGCCGGCGGAAAATTCAACCTCACCGACGTCGCCGCCCGCGTCGGGCTCGGCCAGCTCCCGCACCTCGAGCGTTTCACCGCGCAGCGTCGCGCACTCGCGCATCACTACCTCGAGCGACTCGCGGCCCCGGCGGCCCGGTGGGGACTCGAGCTGCCGCCCCGCGATCTCGCGGGGACCAACTGGCACCTTTTCCAGATCGTGCTGCCCGGCGCGCGGCTCTCGCTGGCGCGCGCCGGCGTGATGGAGCGCCTGCAGGCCGCCGGCATCGGCACCGGCGTGCATTACCCGGCGATGCACCTGTTCTCGCTCTACCGCAGGCTCGGCTGGAAGCCGGGCGACTTCCCGGTCGCGGAACGCCTCGGGCGCGACCTGCTCACGCTGCCGCTGTTTCCGACCCTGACGACGGACGACGTCGACCGCGTGGTCGCGAGCCTCGTGGGCGTGCTGCAAACCCATGTCCGCGCCTGACGTGCCCGCACCGGCCGGCCGGACCGTCGCGGTCTCGGTCGTGATCCCGGTCTACAACGAGGAGCCCAACCTGCCCGTGCTGCTGCCGCGGCTGTTCGCGGCGCTCGACGCGGCCGGGCGGTCCTACGAGATCGTCTTTTCCAATGACGGGAGCAGCGACGGATCGCTCGAGCTGCTGCGTGCGGCCCAGCGGGCGCGGCCCGGCGTCGTCCGGGTCGTCGATCTCGACGGCAACCACGGCCAGCACCTCGCGATCCTCGCGGCGTTCGAGCGCGTGCGCGGCGAGGTGATCGTGACGCTCGACGCCGACCTGCAGAATCCGCCGGAGGAGATCCCGCGGCTGCTCGCCGCCCTCGACGCCGGGCACGACTGCGTGGGCGGCGTGCGCGTGCACCGCCGCGATCCCGCCTTCCGCCGCGCCGCCTCATGGCTGGTCAACCGGCTGCGGGAGTGCACCACGCGGATCCGGATGACGGACCAGGGCTGCATGCTGCGCGCGTACCGGCGGCCGGTCGTCGACGCGATCGTGGCGAGCGGCGCCCTGTACACCTTCATCCCGGCCCTCGCGTACTCGCTGGCGAGCCGGCCGACGGAGATCCCCGTCGGGCACTCGGAACGCCATGCGGGGACGTCGCATTATTCGTTCGCGCGGCTCGTGCGGCTCAATTTCGACCTCGTGACCGCGTTCTCCCTCGCCCCGCTGCAGGCGTTGACGCTTGCCGGGCTCGGCTGCACGGCCGGGAGTTTCCTGCTGCTGCTGTACCTGCTCGGCCGCCGGCTCGTGCTCGGGCCGGCTGAGGGGTGGCTTTTCGTGCTCATCGGCCTCGTCCTTGGTGTCGCCAGCCTCGGCCTCCTCGGTGTCGGGCTGGTCGGGGAATATGCCGGCCGGGCGTACCAGGTCGTGCGCACGCGGCAGCGGGTCCGCGTGCGCGCCGTGTGGGAGCACACGGATCGCGCCGGGGAAAGCCGTGCCGCCTGAGCCGGACTCATGCCGTTGGCCTTCAAATCAGCCCTAAAGTCGGCCGCACCGAATGGTGGAGCGGCTTGTCCTCAAGCCGCTGCGGAGCGGTCCGTCGCACGTCAGCCGCCTGGGGACAGGCGGCTCCACCGCACCGGCATCATTCCGGCTGAGCGTCCCAGGAGGGCGGAAGCACTCGCGTGAACCCTGCCGCCCCATGACCCCGCGCGTGCTGCTCTTCGCCTACAGTGAGGTGGGGGCGGAAGCCCTCGCGCTGCTGCTCGCCCGCGACGTCACCGTGGCGGGCCTGGTCACGCACGCCGCCGATCCGGACGAGAACATCTGGTTTCGCCCGCCGGCTGCGCTCGCGCACGAACGCGGCCTGCCGGTGTTCACGCCGGAGGACGTCAACGACCCCGCGTGGATCGAGCGCCTGCGGTCGCTGCAGCCTGACCTGATCCTCTCGGCCTATTACCGGAACCTCCTCCCGCCGCGACTCCTCGAGGCGGCGCGGCTGGGCGCGTTCAACCTGCACGGCTCGCTGCTGCCCCGGTACCGCGGGCGTGCGCCCGTCAACTGGGCGCTGCTCCACGGCGAGACGCGGCTCGGCCTCACGCTGCACCGGATGGTGGCGCGCGCCGATGCCGGCCCGATCGTCGACCAGGCGGCGGTCGAGGTCGGCCCGCGCGCCACCGCGGCCGAGGCCTACGCGGCGCTCGTGCCGCTTGTGCGCGAGCTGCTCGGACGCCAGCTCGACGCGCTGCTGGCCGGCACCGCACGGGAGACGCCGCAGGACGAGAGCCGGGCGACCACGTTTCGGCGGCGCACGGCCGAGGATGGCCGCATCGACTGGACGCAACCCTCGGCGCGCATCTTCAACCTGATCCGGGCCGTGACGGCGCCGTATCCAGGCGCGTTCACCGACGGGCCGGGCGCGCGGCTGCTCGTGTGGTGGGCCGAGCCCGACACGCCGCACACCCGCGGCCGGCGCGGCGCGCCGGGCGAGGTGCTGGCCGTGGCCCCGCTGGTCGTCGCGACCGGGGACGGCGCGCTCGAACTCACCCGCGTCGCCTGGCGTGGCCAGCCCGCGGCGCCGCCCGCGGTGGGACAGCGATGGTGAACGGACCGATGCGGCTCGCGCTCAAAGTCGATGTCGATACGGACCGCGGCACGCGCGAAGGCGTGCCGAACCTCGTGGCCGACCTGCGCGACGCCGGCGTGCCGGCGTGCTTTCTCTTCTCGCTGGGCCCGGACCAGACCGGCCGCGCGATCACGCGCGTGCTGCGTCCCGGATTCCTGCGCAAAGTCGGGCGGACGGGCGTCGTGGGGCTCTACGGCTGGCGCACGCTGCTGCGCGGCACGCTGCTGCCCGCGGCGCACATCGGACGGAGGAATGCGGCCACGCTGCGGGCGGTGCGCGAGGCCGGCTTCGAGGTCGGCATCCACTGTTACAACCATTACCGGTGGCAGGATCACCTGGAGCGGATGGCGGCGCGCGAGGTCACGGCGGAACTTGCGGCGGCGCGCGCCGAGTTCCGACGCATCTTCGGGACCGAGGCCGCGTGCGCCGGCGCGGCGGGGTGGCAGAGCAACGGGCTCAGCCGCGCTGTTTATGACGACGCGCGGTTGCTCTATGCGAGCGATACGCGCGGCACGGCGCCGTTTTTTCCGCGGATCGGCGGGCGCGTGTTTCGCACGCTCGAACTGCCGACGACCCTGCCGACGCTGGACGAACTGCTGGGCCGGCCTGAATTCCCCGACGAGGCAATCGTGGCACACCTCGTCGGCGCGCTGCGGCGGGACGCGCTCAATGTCTTCACGCTGCACGCGGAAATCGAAGGCATGGGCCGGCGTTCGCTCTGGCGCTCGCTGCTCGCGGCGTGGCGCCGGCGGGGCGTGACGTTCGTGCGGCTGGAAGCGGTGGCGAGGGAACTCCTCGCGCGCCCGGAAATGATCCCCGTCGCCGACCAGGTGCTGGCGCCGATCGACGGGCGCAGCGGCCTCGTCGCGACGCAGGCGGGTTGATGGGACGCGCGGTGGCCCCGGCCAGGAGTCGCCGTTGCGACGGAGCGCAGCTTTCCGAAACAGGTCGTCGGACCGGCGCCCGGATTTACTTCCGGTCGATCCGGCTGAAAAGCCACAGCCCGAGCGCGATGAAGAGCGCGTTGGGCAGCCAGAGCAGGAGATCGGGGCGCAGCTCCGGCCGGCGATCAAGCGATTTCAACACCACCGTCAGCAGGTAGAACGACAGCACGAGCACCAGGGCCAGCCCGAGGTTGGCCGACGTCTCGCGGCGCGAAACCTTGATGCCGAGCGGCACGCCGATCAGCGCGAACGAGAACACGGCGAGCGAGAGCGTGTAGCGTTCCTGCAGGATGATCGCGAGGTTCATCCGGGACCGGGCGTGCTCGGCCCGCTTCTCCGGCGGCGGCGTCTCGGCCGCGAGCCGCGCCTGCTTGGCGCGCAGCGCGGGGTAGGTGAGCCAGTCATCCTTCATCCGTTCCAGGTTCCGCCCGAAGTAGCGGTCGAGCGAGATCTTCACGCCGCCGGTGCGGTCCACGGACGGCACCTTCGGCGACTTCGAGAAATCCTCGGGATTCTCCTCGTCGCGCTCCTCGACGCGCGCCCGCACCAGCGTCGGGATGAGGCTGTTCGTGGCTTCATCGTAGTCGAGCCGCCCGGCTTCCGCGCGCACGAGCCGTTTCACGCGCTGCTGGTCGTCCAGCTCCCAGATCCAGATGTCGCGCAGGATGGGTCCTTCGCGTTCGCCGACGTAGAGCACGCTCCCGGAGAAATCGCGGATGAACGTCTTCGGAATGATGATCCGCAGCGGGTTCGCGCGGACCGCCGCGGCGAACTCGCGGTAGTACTGCTGGCGCGCCCATGGCATCGACTCGACGTTGACATAGAGCGCCGCGGTCGCTCCGGCGAGCCCGAGCACGAGCACCGGCCGCGCAAGGCGGAAGACGCCGATCCCGGCGGCCCGCATCGCCGTGACTTCGCTGTCGGCCGAGAGGCGGCCGAGCGTCAGGAGCACGCCTGTCAGCACTCCCATCGGCAGCGCGTACGAGATCGCGAACGGCAGCAGCAGCCCCCCCAGCCGTATGAACGTGTCGAAGCCGAACTGCCCCGCCAGCAGCGGCCCGAGCAGCTCGCGCACGATGTTCGGCAGCAGCACGACGAAAGCGAACAACCCGACCGCCGCCGCGCAGGTGAACAGCACGCTGGTGAAGATGTGGCGGTCGAGCAGGTTCAAGGCGGGCAGGTTGATCGCGGAATGCCCCGACCGCACGGATAAATGTCGGGCCCGCGGTCGGCCGGAGCCCGGCGGCGGCGTCTCTGCCGGCGCCGCGAACGTGCGGCTTCGCGGCAGGCGACTCCCCGAGTTGCCTCACTCGAGCCCGAGCGACAGTTGCGACGACGGGGGCGGTTCACCCCGCAGCGGCGTGGCGGGGGCGATGAGCTCCGGGCCGTCGTGGCGGACGCTGTTGACCAAGGGCGCGACGGGCGTCGCCTTGAGCTCCTCCGCGGGAAGCGGTTGCAGCAACGGTTCCAGCGCCTCCGGGTCTGCCACGGCGGGATCGAGCCAGGTGTCGACGGCAGGTCCGCGCAGGATCACGGGCATGCGGTCGTGGAGCGGGCGGACGACGTCGTTCGGCGTCGTCGTGATCAGCGAGCACGTCTCGAGCTCGACGCCCTCGGGGCTGCGCCAGCTTTCCCACAGGCTGGCGAAGACGAACGGCGCACCGTCCGCGCGCTCGAAGTACCACGGCTGCTTGAGCCGTCCGATCGTCTGCCACTCGTAGAACCCGCTCGCCGGCACGACTGCGCGACGCCGGCGGAAGGCGTCGCGAAACGCCGGCTTGGTGGCGATCCCTTCGGCGCGGGCGTTGGCCATCCGGGCGCCCTCGCGTGGATCCTTGGCCCAGCGCGGCACGAGGCCCCAGTCGAGTCCCACGGCTTCGCGCTCGCCCTCCCGCGACATCCGCACCGCCGGCACGATCGTGCCCGGCGCGATGTTGTAGCGGCTCACGAATTCGCGCGGGTCCTTCACGCCCAGTTGTTTCAGCAGGGCTTCGAGATCCTGGCGCTTCAGCACGTACCGGCCGCACATGGTGAGGCCCGCACGAGATGCGATCGCGCGCGTCGAGTCACGCCCGATCCCGCGGTCAGGGCTTACGGGCGAGCTTCAGAAGAGGGTGAGCTGCTCGCCCGGGCGGCGGAACGCGGCGGTCGAGAGTTCGAGGCGCGCACGATTCATGCCCGAGCGTCGCACGCTCACGGTGAAAAGATCGCGGAGCTGCGTGGCGAAGATGCCTTCGCCTTTCATGCGCGCGCCCCAGTCGCTGACATTCAGCTTGCCGCCGCGGAGCTGGTGGAGCCGGTCGAGCACGCGCGCCTTCTTCGCCGGCTCGTGGGTGTCGAGCCACGCGAGAAACACATCCTTCACCGCGTGTGGCAGCCGGAGCAGGATGTAGCCCGCGTGAGTCGCCCCCGCCTGCGCGGCGGCGTCGAGGATGGCCGGCAGCTCGTGATCGGTGAGGCCGGGGATGACCGGCGCCACCATCACGCCCACGGGGATGCCGGCCTCGGCCAGCGCCCGCACCGTGCGCAAGCGGGCGGCGGGCCGCGCCGCCCGCGGCTCGAGCCGGCCCGCGAGATCGGCGTCGAGCGTCGTCACCGTCACGTGCACGGAAATGCACCGATGTCGCGCCAGCTCCGTGAGCAGATCGAGGTCGCGCGTCACCAGCGCGTTCTTCGTCACGATTCCGATCGGGTGCCGCAGCTCGGCGCACACCTCGAGGCAGCCGCGGGTGAGCCGGAACTGGCGTTCGGCCGGCTGGTAGCAGTCGGTCGCGCCGCTCATCGCGATCGGCTCCGGCACCCACCGGGGCGAGGCCAGTTCCGCGCGCAGCAGCTCCGGCGCACGCAGTTTGACCATGATCCTCGACTCGAAATCGAGGCCGCTGCTCCAGCCGAGATACTCGTGGTAGGGCCGGGCGTAGCAGTAGGCGCAGCCGTGCTCGCAGCCGCGGTAGGCGTTGAGGCCCCACGTGAAACCCACGTCGGGGCTGTCGTTGCGCGTCAGGAGCGAGGCGGCATGGTCGGGGAAAAACTGCGTGCGCGGGTGAGGCTGCTCGTCCGGTGGCAGGTCGGGATCGACGACGACCCGCAGGTGTTCGAAACGATTCGGCGGGTTGAAACTGGCGCCGCGGCCGGGAGGAGCGGGGGCGGGTGACGTGTTCATGCGTACACTTTCGGGGAAAAGCGTCGCGGCGCCAGTCCGAATCGTTTTCTTCGGCGCATGTCGTCGTCCGCGCCGCTCCAGCCGTTTCGGATCACGCGGCTGGCCGCGGCCACCGGGGCGGAGGTGCGCGACGACCTCGTGGCGGTCGAGGAGCCGCTCGAGTTGCGCGTGGGCGGACGCAGCGTGGCGGTGTTGATGCGCACCCCCGGGCACGATCGTGAGCTGGCGGCGGGTTTCCTGGTGACGGAAGGCATCGTGCGGCGGCGCGACGAAGTGCTCGACCTCGTGCGCTGCGCCGATGCGTCCGTCGACCCGGAGGCGCGGGGGAACGTCCTGGACGTGCTGCTCGCGCCCGGCGCGTCCGTCGACTGGGCCCGGCTCACGCGGCATGTGTTCACGTCGTCGAGCTGCGGAATCTGCAGCAAGGCCAGCATCGCCGCGGTGCAGGGACAGTTTCCGCCTTTGCCGTCCGCGGTCGCGCCCGCGGCGCGCCTGGTGGCATCGCTGCCCGAGCGATTGCGGGCGGCGCAGCCCGGATTCGCCGCCTCGGGCGGGCTGCATGCCAGCGCGCTGTTCACGGCGGAGGGTGCTTTGGAGCTCGTCCGCGAGGATGTCGGCCGGCACAACGCCCTCGACAAGGTCATCGGCGCGGCGTTTCTCGCCGAACACCTGCCGCTGGCGGGCCGCGTGCTCCTGGTGAGTGGCCGGGTCTCCTTCGAGTTGATGCAGAAGGCGTTGGCCGGCGGGATCGGCGTAGTGGCGGCCATCTCGGCGCCGACCTCGGCGGCGGTGGCGTTTGCGCGGGGCAGCGGCCAGACGCTGGTGGGATTCGTGCGCGAAGGCCGGATGAATGTTTACGCCGGCACCTTGGTGGAGTGAGGGTGTCGCATGCGGTTCGACCCAGGCATTTTTGACCACGGATGACACCCATGACACGGACACAGAAACCCGGCGGCGGGCGGTTTGAGCGGGTTTGGGCCTCCGTGCCCACCGTGGTAGCGGCGGTCATCCTGGTGGGTGGTTTGTCCGTCGGCTCATACGCCGCGGAGACGGTCAACCTGGCCGAATTGAACCTGCGCAAGATCGTCGAACGTCAGCGCGAGGTGTTCGAGACGGCCGCGAAGCAGGGCGAGAATCTCGATGAAGGTTCGTTCCGGCAGCAGGTGCAGTCGATCACGCACGATTACGAGCTGCTGCTGCGCAACAACCCGCAGTTCGCGGCCGGCTACGCGGCCTATGGCTACCTGCTGACGAGGGTCGACATGCGCAAGGAGGCGATGGCGATCCTGCTCAAGGCCAACCAGCTCGATCCGGACATCGCGCTGGTGAAGAACCAGCTCGGCAATCTCCTGGCCGAGGACGGACGCCCGCTGCAGGCCGCGCCGTACTTCATGGCGGCGATCAAGCTCGAGCCCGGCGAGCCGCTCTACCACTACCAGCTCGGCACGCTCCTCGTGGAGGCACGGCAGGATTTCCTGAAATCCGGCGACTGGAAGCGGGAGACGCTCGACAGCGCGATGCACGAGGCCTTCCGGCGCGCGTCGGAGCTGGCGCCGGACCGGTTCGAATTCGCCTATCGCTACGCGGAGTCGTTCTACGACCTGGAAAAGCCGGACTGGAATGCCGCGCTCAAGGCGTGGAGCGCGCTGGAGGAAAAGGCGCCCACGGCCATCGAGCGGCAGACCATGCGGCTGCACGCGGCCAACATCTGCCTCAAGCTCGGCAAGCGCGACCACGCCAAGGCGCTGCTCGACACCGTCGACGAGCCGAAGCTGCAGGGGCAGAAGCAGCGGCTGCTGCCGCAACTCGAGGGCGCCGCGAAGAAGTGAGGTGCGCCCCTCGGGGGCGGGGCGGATGTCAGGGGGGCCGTCGGGCGGGACCGCGGTGAGCCTGTTCCCCTGGCCCTGCGCGGCTTGCGCTGGACGCGGACCCGCCGGGCCTCTTTCGTGGCCGTCCCTCGATGCCACTTCTCGATCAACTCGAGCGCCTGTTCGGCCGCTTCGCCATCGCCAACCTCGCGCTCTACCTGGTGATCGGCCAGGTGTTCGTGCTGCTGGCGCGGATGCTGCAATTGCTGCCGGTCGAGAACCTGGTCTACGCGCCGGTGCTCGTGCTGCAGGGCGAATGGTGGCGGCTGCTCACGTTCATGTTCGTGATCCCGGTGCCGCAGTCGGCCTTCGGCTTCGTCTTCGCGGTGTTCGGGTGGTACCTGTTCTACATGATGGGCAGCGCGCTGGAAAACTACTGGGGCGCGTTCCGTTTCAACCTGTATCTGTTCATCGGTTACGCGCTCACCGTGGCGCTGTCGTTCGTCACCCCGAACCAGATGGTGACGAACATCTTCATCCTCGGGTCGGTCTTCCTCGCCTTCGCCTACCTGAATCCGGATTTCGAGCTGGTCCTCTTCTTCATCCTGCCGGTGAAGATCAAGTGGCTGGCCCTGCTGGCCTGGGCCTGGAACATCGTCCTCTTCATCCGGGGCGACCTGGCCGACCGGCTGCAGATCGCGGCCTCGGTGGGCAGCTTCTTCCTGTTCTTTCTCGCCGACATGATCCGCAGCGTGCGGCAGGGGCAGCGCAACCTCGCCCGGCGCTCCGAGCGCGCGGCGGAGCAGGAACGGCCGCGCCACGTGTGCTACGTCTGCGGCAAGAACGACCGCACGCACCCGCAGCTCGATTTCCGCTACTGTTCGAAGTGCGCCGGCGACCAGTGCTACTGCCCCGAGCACATCCAGGCGCACGCGCACGTCGTCGGTCCCGATGACAGCAAGCCGGTCTGATCCCTGGGCGGAAACCGCCGCGCTGGCGACCCTCGGCGACTGGCTCGGTTTCGCCGGGCGGATGTACGCGCGGGAGAAACCCGCCCTCGGGCAGGTCGCGACCAACGCGCACGACGAGGCGCTCTATCTCCTGTTGCGGGCGCTCGACCTGCCGCTCGACAGCGACCCGCGCGTGCTGGCCCGCCGGCTCAAGGCCGCGGAACGGCGGAAAGTGGAGGACTTCCTCCGCCGCCGGCTGCTCCAGCGCGTGCCCGCCGCGTACCTCACGCGCGAGGCCTGGCTCGGCGGGCATCGCTTCTACGTCGACGAGCGCGTCATCATCCCGCGCAGCTACTTCCTGGAACTGATCCCGGAGCGGCTCGACGCGGCGCTCCCGCCCGCGCAGCGCGGGCGGAAGGTGCGGCGGGTCGCCGACGTGTGCACCGGTTCGGGCTGTCTCGCGATCCTGCTCGCGCACGGGTTTCCCGCGGCGCAGGTGGACGCCTGCGACCTTTCCGCCGATGCCCTGGCGGTGGCCCGGATCAACGTCGCGGCGCACCGGTTGCAGGAACGGGTGCACCTGTTCACGAGCGACGTGTTCGCGGCGGTGCCGCCGGCGCGCTACGACCTCATCCTCAGCAATCCGCCCTACGAGCCGAGCGCGCACGTCGACCGGCAGGCGCCGGAGTTCGCCGCCGAGCCGCGGCTCGCGCACGACGGCGGACGGGACGGGCTGACGATCGTCCGGCGGCTGCTCGCGCAGGCCGCGGACCGCCTCCAGCCGCACGGCAGCGTGGTCATCGAGGTAGGCGGACTGCGCCGCGCGATCGACCGGGAATTTGCCGCGCTGCAGCCCGAGTGGCTGGAGACCGACGACGGCTCGAACTGCGTCGTCCTGTTCCGCGCCGCCGCGCTCAGCGCGTCGCGAGCACGTTCGCCAGGATCTGGAAACCCACGAAGCCGAACGCGAACGCGGTCGTGAGCGTGAGGCCCGCGCTGTGTTCCCGCTGCAGCAGCACGCCGGCGGTGACGGCGACGGCCGCGAGCGCGACGGTGCAGCCGCCGAGGATGAGCCGCGCGCGGCCGGTGCGGTTGAAGGTGGCGGCGACGCAGATCGAGAGGACCGCGAGCGTGACGGTGGCGGCGAGTCCGGCGAGACTGCCGGTGAGCAGCCACCAGGCGAGCGCGGCAAGACCGGCCAGGAACGCGCCGCCGAACCAGGCCGCGCCGCGGCGCTGATCGCGCGTGAGCACGTGCCGCCCGAAGCGGTCGAAGCAAAGCAGGAGGTTGAACAGCGGCATCGCCGTCCATGACAGATAGATGAAGGCGTAGAACAGCCCGAGCAGCGGCCACCACAGCCAGTTGAGGTGCGGTTGCGCGTCCGACAGCCCGCGGGCGATCCGTCCGGCGAAGAAGATGCCGATGATGAAGGCCCACTGGAAGCGCTGGGACTGGCGCGCCTGCCAGAGGAAGTAGGCGAGCATCGCGCGGTACACCGGGTTCCGCGCCTTCAGTGCCTCGAGCATGCCCTGTTGCGCGTATTCGAGTTCCGGATCCAGCCGGAGCGCCTCGCGGAAGTGATCCTGCGCGCGGCGGGGATCGTTCCGGTGCAGGCAGTTCCAGCCCTGGTTGGCGTGCGAGAACGCATTCTCGGGCGCGCGTTCGAGCACGTAATCGACCGTCTCCATCGCCTCGGCCTTCCGGCCGAGGCGGACCAGCG
Organism: uncultured Opitutia bacterium; assembly: GCA_937952235.1. GTDB lineage: Bacteria > Verrucomicrobiota > Verrucomicrobiia > Opitutales > Opitutaceae > ER46. The sequence goes on from CALFZM010000180.1 coordinate 16,662, forward strand.
CCATCGCTCTAAGGTTGCCGGCGCCCACGTGCTCGGGGTTGAGCGCGAGCGCGTTGCCGGCGGCGGCCAGCGCCTCCGGCCAGCGCTGGCGCTGCAGCTCGATCGAGGCGAGCAGCGTGAAGTGGTCCGGGTCGCCCGGATCGAGCCGCACCGCCTCCTGCGCGGCGCGGAAGGCGTCCTCATGGCGGTCCAGCGCGTGCAGCACGCTCGCGTGCACGTTGTGAAAATACGCCTCATCGGGCGCGCGTCCGACGGCCGTCTCCGCCGCGCGGAGTGCCTCGGGACCCCGCCCTAGGCCGAGTCGCGCCAGCGCGAGCAGGCTGAGGCCGTAGGGATCATCCGGCTCCTGGCCCAGGGCGAGCATCGCCTCGCGCTCGGCATCGGCCGGGCGGGACTGCGCCAGGAGGAGGCGCGCGCGTTCGAGGTGCGCGCTCATTTGGCGATCTTCATGTAGGCGAGGATGTCGTCGTACAGGCCGCTCTGGTTGGCGTAGAGCGCATGATTGCGCGCGGTCTGGAACCAGTCGCGCACGGTCGGCTTGTGCTGCTTCGTCGCCTCGAGCAGGTCGCGGCCGGAAAGCGGCTGGAGCCGGCCGGCTTTCATGGCGTCGCGCAGGCGGGCCTCGACGGCGACGTCGACCACGGCCTTCAGGTCCGCGCCGGAAAAGCCCTCGGTCTTCTTCGCCAGCGCATCGAAATCGATCGCCTCGACCGGCTTGCCCTTGAGCAGCAGCCGCAGGATCGCGGCGCGGGCCGGGAGGTCGGGCGGCGGCACGAACAGGATGCGATCGAACCGGCCCGGCCGGCGGAACGCCGGGTCGAGGTGCCAGGGGGCGTTGGTCGCCGCGAGGATGAGCACGCCTTCGTTGGCGGCCGACACGCCGTCGAGCTCGGACAGGAACTGGTTGATGATCTGCCGTCCGCCGCTCTTCAGCATGTCCGTGCGATTCGCCCCGAGGGCGTCGACTTCGTCGAAGAACAGCACGCAGGGCCGGTTGGCCCGCGCCTGTTCGAAGATCGCGTGGAGGTTCTTTTCGCTCTGGCCGACCCAGAGGTCGAGGATCTCGCTGATGCCGACGGCGAGGAAGCCCGCCTGCACCTCGCCGGCGGTGGCGCGCGCGAGATAGGTCTTCCCGCAGCCCGGCGGCCCGTAGAGCAGGATGCCGCCGCCGACCTTCTTGCCATAGGCCTTGAAGAGCTCGGGCTGCTGCAGCGGCAGGATGATCTTCATCCGGACCTCCTCCTTCACCCGCTCCATGCCGCCCACGTCGGCAAACGTGAGCGTCGGCCGCTCCGGCAATTCGGCCGCACGATCGGTCGGCGCCTCGCCGGCCGCCGCGCGCGCCGCCTCCGCCTCCGTCGTGTCGTCGCCGGCGGATGCCGTCAGAAAGTCCGGTTCGTCGTCTTCGCCGGCGGCCGGCTCCCGGGCAGGTGGGGGCGCGGCGGGCGCCGGAGCCGGCGCCGGCCGCGCCGGCAGATAGGCCGCCAGTTCCGCCTCGAGCTCGCGATCGGCGAGGGCGGCGTCGGCGACGCGGGCGCGATGATATTGCTGGGCGGCGAGCCGTGGCTCGCCGGCGTGCAGCGCGAGCCGGGCGTGCAGGAGCAGGGCGCGCGGCGGAGGCTGGGCCGGCTTGACGAGGTCCTCCACGATCACCAGCGCCGCGCCGTGCTTGCCCTGCTGGAAGAAAGCCGCGGCGAGCCCCAGGCGGGCGGCGAGGCTGCCGGGGTCGAGCGCCAGGGCGCGTTTGAAGAACGCCTCCGCCTCGTTGAAGCCGCCGCTGCGCAGGACCAGCTCGGCGACGTGCAGCAGCAGCGGCGCGTTGTCCGGCGAGAAACGCAGGGCTTCCCGGAGGGCGGGGGGAACGAGCGGTGAGTCGAGCGCGTCGGACATCCGGCCGCATCATGCGGCTGGCCGATGACCGGCCGAGCTATTTCTGCGGTGCGTCGGCGGCGCGCACGGGCAGGCCGGCTTCCGTCCACGCTTTCAGGGAGCCGAGGTTGGAGGCCTTGACGCCCTTGGCCTGCAGCGCCGCCGCCACCGTGCCGGCGCGTCCGCCCGAGCGGCAGTACACGATCACTTCCTTGCCGGGATGCTTCGCCAGAAAGTCCTTCCACTGCTTCTGGTCGCCGTCGAAGTCGCTTTTCGCCAGGAGTGCAGCCGGAGCGGCCACGCCGGTGTCCTTCCATTCGGGCGCTTCACGGCAGTCGACCAGGACCGCCTTGCCTTCGGCGACCCGTTTGGCCGCTTCCTGAGGGGCGATCTTGGGCGCCTCGGCGGCGGTGGCAGTGACGCCGGACAGCAACCCGGCGAGGGAAACGAGGAGGGCAACGAGTTTCATAGGGTGAGATACGGTGGAGTGATTTTTCCCCGCGGGCAAACCGGCAGCACGCGCATCGTCTCCGCGCGCCCCGGCCCTACGCCTCGTTGTCCATCCGGACGGCCTCGCGCAGTTCGTCGAGGAACGAGGGCAGCGCCGATTCGACGCGGTTCCAGTTCGGGATGTGCGGAATCCCGAGCGGATCGTCGAGGAAACTCCGGGCGGCGATCCGGATGCTGCGCACGAAGGTCGTCACGGCCGTCTCCTCCTCGTGCCGGGGATATTTCAACCCGTTGAGCGCGGCGTCGGCGGCATAGAAGCGCAGGGTGTCCTCCGCCTGGCGCATGTACGCGCTGAGCAGCGTGTCGAAAACGCCCGTGTCGAGCTTGATGCCTTCCGCCGCCATGCGGTTGAAGAATGCCCGGGCGATGTCCGCCGCCATCTTGCTCAGGCCGCGCGACGCGTCGCGCACGGACAGATCCTGGTGCTTGTGATCGTAGTTGTCGCACAGCTCCGACTGGCAGATCGCGCGCGGCGCGCAGTTGCGAAAGACCTCCGAGAGCACGCCGATCTCGAGCGCCCAGTCGTAGGGGATGCGCACGCGCCGCACGACATCGAGGTCCATCGCGAACTCGCCGGCCAGCGGATACCGGAAGGTGTCCATGTAGACCAGGTACGGGTGCTGGCCGAGGATGCTCTTGCAGGCGCGGAGCAGCGGCGTGATCAGCAGGCGCATGACGCGGCCGTTGAGCTTCTCGGTCACGCGGGCGTAATAGCCCTTGCAGAAGTCGAAGCCGAGCGCCGGGTGCGCCACGGGGTAGATCACGCGCGCGAGCAGCTCGCGGTTGTAGGTGATGATGTCGCAGTCGTGCACCGCCACCATCCGCGCCTGGTCGCTCGCCAGCACGTAGCCGCAACAGGCCCAGACGTTGCGGCCCTTGCCGGAGGGGCCGGCGCCGAGCTCGGTGGCTTCGAGCTTGCGAAACAGGTGCTGCATGCGGGGCCCGTCGTTCCACAGGAGCACGGGCTGCTGCGGGAGCTGGCTGAAGAACCGGCGGGCTTTCTTCCACTCGCGCTGGTTCGCGCCGTCGATGCCGACGACGATCTGTTTCAGGTATTTGACGTTCTTTAGCTCGCGGGCGATCAGCCGCAGCGCCTTGGTGCCGAGCTCGCGCACATGACACGGAAGTACGAGCGCGACCGGCGTTTCACGCACGAACTCCGTGATATCGCTCTCCAGCCGGGCCACGTTGGGCGGACCGAGTCGGTGAAGGGTCGCGATGGCGCCGGTTTGGAAGAAGTCGGACATGAGCGGACGGTGCCAGCCGGACGACCAGCACCTGCGGTGCATCCCCGCCTGGAAGCGGCGACGCGCACCAGAAGGAGAACGCCGCGGCTGCGTCTGACAAGCCGCATTCCCGTGCGAGGGGATGAAATGCTGCGCTCGAGGCGCGGGACGGGCTGGGGCGCGCCCGGCGCTCAGCCGGCATCCGCCTCCATCCACGCGACTCCATGCGGCGCCAGCGACACCGCCAGGCCTTCCCTGTCCACCACCACGGAGTCCGTGGTTTCGCCGGTCAGCGAACGCAGCCGACGGGGAGGGTCGCCCGCGGGGGCGAGGAGCCGGTGCGGAAGGCGGGTGCGCACGTCCTGCGCGGTGACGTTGTGCACGCAGAGGACGCGGTGCCGGCCATTCGGCGAAGTGCGGAGGACGACGAAGAACCGCGGATCCGCGGCGCAGACTTCCTGGGCGCCCGACGGGTGAAATGCCGGTGAGAGCCGGCGGGCCTGCAGGAGCCCGCTCAGCGCGGCGAAGACCCGGCCGCGGCGCGACCCGGGGGCGGCGAGCTCGCGCTCGAGGTCCGCGCGATCGAGCTTCTCGCGGTTGATCCGGCGGGGCATGCCGCTGGCCTCCGCGGCGCGGCGGTCGCTGCGCGATCCGAACAGCGAGTGGAAATAGATCCCCGGCATGCCCGCGAGGGCGAGCTGCACCGCGTGGGCGCAGCGGAAGCGGGCGACCGGCAGCTCCGGCGCCTCGGCCGCGGCCGGGTCCGACAGCGCATCGAACAGGCTGATGTTCATCTCGTACGGGATCGAGCTGCGGTCGGGCAGGTGCTTGTACGAGATGAACCCGCCGTGGGCGAGGGTGCGCGCGACCAGGGCGTCGATGTCGGCGGGCGCGAGGATGCCGCGGGCGGGGTTGAGGCCGATGCCGTCGTGCGAGGCGAGGAAATTGAAAAATGCCGTCTGCGACGACGGCAGCGCGAGCGTCTGCGCCCACCGCGTCAGGTGGGTGGCGTCGCCCTGCGCGAACGTGTGCAGGACCAGGGGCGGGAGCGCGAAATTGTAGACGAGATGCGCCTCGTTGGTGCCGTCGCCGAAGTACGACAGGTTGTCGCGGTGCGGCACGTTGGTCTCGGTGATCAGCAGCGTGCGCGGCGCGAGCTCCTCGAGCACCGCGCGCATGAGCTGCACGACGCGGTGCGTCTGCGGGCGATGCAGGCAGTCGGTGCCGATTTCCTTCCAGAGGAAGGCGATCGCATCGAGCCGGAGAAACCGTGCGCCCTGGCTCACATAGAACAGCAGCACGTCGAGCAATGCGAGCAGCACGGCGGGCTCGCGCACGTTCAAGTCCACCTGGTCGGCGCTGAACGTCGTCCACACGCGCCGCGGTCCCGTGGCGGTGGCGAATTCCGTCAGCAGGGGCAGGGCGCGCGGCCGCACCACCTGCGAAAGGTCCGGATCGCCGTCGACCGTGACGAAAAAATCCCGGAACGCCGGCTCGCCCGCGCGAAACCGTGCGAACCAGTCGCTCTGCGCCGAAAGGTGGTTGAAGACGGCGTCGTACATCAGGTCGAAACCCGCGCCCAGCCGGCGGAGGTCGTCCCAGGTGCCGTAGGCAGGTTCGACGGCGTGGAAATCCTTCACCGCGAAGCCGTCGTCGGACGACCAGGGGTAGAACGGGAGGACGTGAATGCCGCTCACCACGCCCCGCAGGTGCACGCGCGCGAACTCCCCGAGCGTGTGCAACGGCGCCTCTCCCGGCGTCGTGACCTGGTCCGCATAGGTGATGAGCAGCGCATCGTGCTCGGTGAGCCCGGCGGCGCGGGCCGAGGCGCCGGGCAGGCGCGCCCGCCAGCGCGCCAGCAGCGATTCGAGTTGCGGCAGCACGTTTCGGCCGGTGCTCGCGCCGTAGAGCGCGGCCAGGTGTTCGCCATAGGACTCGCGCATGGAGCGCAGCCTCGTCCGCCTGGGCGGCGAACGCAAGCGCCTCGGCCGGCGGGCGCGCGCGGATCGCGAAAAAAACGAGTCGCACCGGGGGCGGCGATTCCCACGGTGGACGCCTTGAAACTCGTCGTCGTGCACAGCCATTACCGTCCGGGCGGCGTGCGCCGGGTCATCGAGCTCGCGCTTCCCGCCCTGACCGCGGCGTTGCGCCCGGCGGTGACGGAGATCGTCCTCGCCGGCGGCGAGGCCCCGGAGGACACCTGGCTCGAGCGGGTCCGGCGGCAGGCGGCCGCGATCCCGGTCTCCTGCGCCATCGAGCCGCGGGCCGGCTATGTTTCCGAGCACCGTCCCGCACCGGCCGCCGCGGCCCGGCGACTGCGCGCCTGGCTGACCGCGCTGCTCGCGGGCGCCGCTCCGCGCGGGGCGCTGGTGTGGGCGCACAATCCCGGCCTCGGCCGCAACCTGCTGGTGGCGGATGCGCTCCAGGCCGTCTGCGCCGCCCGCGCCGTGCCGCTGGTGTTTCACCATCACGACTGGTGGTTCGACAACCGCTGGGCGCGCTGGCCCGAGATGCGCCGGACCGGGTTCGGGTCTCTCGCCGCCGTGGCGCGGACGATCCTGCCGGCGACCGGTGTCCGGCACGCCGCGATCAACGACGCCGATGCGCGCATCCTGCGGCGCCACTTCGGCTCCGCCGCCGGCTGGCTGCCCAACCCCGCCGCGCCCTCGGCCCGGCCGGGCCCCGCGGAGATCCGGCGGGCGCGGCGGTGGCTGCGCGCGCGGCTCGGGGACGACGCCCCGGTCTGGATCGTGCCGTGCCGCCTGCTGCGGCGGAAGAATCTCGCCGAGGCGCTGCTGCTCACGCGCTGGCTGCGGCCCGAGGCCTGGCTGGTGACCACGGGGGCGGCGAGCTCCGCCGAGGAGCAGGCGTATGCTGCGGCGCTGGCCGGCGGCGCGCAGGAACACGGCTGGCGTCTGCGGCTGGGCGTGCTGGCGGGCGGCGAGGCCGGCAAACCGTCGGTCGACGCCCTCATCGGCGCGAGCGAGGCGGTCCTGCTGACGTCGCTGCAGGAAGGGTTCGGATTGCCGAACCTTGAGGCCGCCGCCGGGGGCCGGCCGCTGCTTGCGCGCACGCTGCCGAACATCGCGCCGGACCTCGCGCGTTTCGGGTTTCGCTTTCCTCACGCCTACGCGGAGGTGCAGGTCGATCCCGCGCTCTTCGACGCCGCGGCGGAACGACGGCGGCTGCAGGCGCGCTGGCGCGCGTGGCGCTCCGGGCTGCCGGCTCCGTGCCGCCCGCTGGCGGGCCGCCCGGAACGGCTGGCCAAGCCTGCGCTGCGCGGGGCCGTGCCATTCAGCCGGCTGACGCTCGCGGCGCAGCTCGAGGTGCTGGCGCGGCCGCCCGCGGAAACCTGGGCGCGCTGCCTGCCGCTCAACCCCTGGCTGGCCGGCTGGCGCGCGCGGGCGGCGACCGGCCGGCTGCAGGTCTCGACCTGGCCGGCCGCGGCGACCGCCCGCCTTGACGGCGCCGCGTATGCGCGGCGCTTCGTGCGGTGGCTGCAGTCCGGGCCGCCGCCGCGCTCCGCGGAGGCGGGAAGGGCCGCGATGGCCGAGTTCATCGAGGCGAAGCTGGCGCCGGAAAACCAGTATCCGCTGCTGTGGAGCAGCCAGCCATGAACGTGCGCGCGGTCATCTTCGACGTGTACAAGACGCTGCTGGCCGTCGCACCGCCCGCGCCCGGGAGCGAGGCGGCCTGGGACGAGCTGGCGCGCGCCGCCCTCGGCTCGCCGCCGCCGTGCACGCTGGCGGAGTTCGTCGCGGCGACCGACGCGCTCATCGCCCGCGAACACGCCGCCGCCCGTGCCGCCGGCATCGCGTTTCCCGAGATCTACTGGCCCGACGTGGCGGTGGCGGCCTTGCCGGGGCTGGCGGCGCTGCGCGGAACCGCGCTCGACGAATTCCTGCTTGCGCAGAAGGCGCTGCTGCACCGCGTCAGCCTCATGCCGGGCGCCGTCGCCGCGCTCGCCGCCCTGCGCGCCGCGGCCGTCCCGCTGGGGATCGCGTCCAACGCCCAGCCCTACACCTTGCACGAGCTGGGGCGGGCGCTGGCGCCCGCCGGCGCGGGCCTGGCGTGGTTCGAACCGGACCTGTGCTTCTGGTCGTTCGCCCATGGCTTCAGCAAGCCGGACCCCCACGTGTTCCGCCTGCTCACGGCCCGGCTGCGGGCCCGGGGTATCGCGCCCCAGGATACGCTGATGGTCGGCGACCGCATCGACAACGACATCGCGCCCGCGCGGGCGCAGGGCTGGCGCACCTGGCGCCTCGGTGCGCCGTCGGACCATCCGTCGGAGGGCGGCTGGCCCGCGCTGCAGGCGGCCCTCGCCCGCCGGGGATGAGGGCCGGCGACGCAGGGGGCCGGCCGCTGCCGCCGCGCGCTGAAATCGCGGCCGCACGTTGCCATCCGCGCCGCCCCCGTCACGTTTTTCCGCCATGACCACCCCCCTGCCGCCTGTCGCCGCGCCGCGCCGCATCGGATTCATCTCCACCCGTTTTCACGGCACCGACGGCGTTACGCTCGAGACCCGGAAGTGGGCGCAGATTCTCGAGGAGATGGGTCACTCCACGTTCTGGATGGCCGGCCTGCTCGATGCGCCGGCCGCGTCGAGCTACGAAGCTCCGCTGGCGTTCTTCAATCATCCCGAAGTCGCCGCGGTGCAGGCGAAACTCTTCGGCGTGACCACGCGCACGCGCGAGACGACCAACCGGATCAACGCGCTGAAGGAGGCGTTGAAGGACGAGATCTACCGTTTCATCGACCGGTTCAGCCTGGAGGTGCTGGTCCCGGAAAACATCCTGGCGATCCCGATGCACGTGCCACTCGGGCTGGCCATGACCGAGGTCATCGCGGAGACCCGGCTGCCGGTCATCGCGCACCACCATGATTTCTTCTGGGAGCGGGAACGCTTCACGCTCAGCGGCGTGCACGACTACCTGCAGGCCGCGTTCCCGCCGCTGCTGTTCCGGATGGAGCATGTCGTGATCAATTCCATGGCCCAGAAGGAACTCGCCCGCCGCTACGGCATCGCGTCGCAGGTGATTCCGAACGTCCTGGATTTCGAGACGCCCCCGCCCGGCATCGACGCCTACAACGCCGATCTCCGGAGCGAGATCGGGCTGCGCCCCGACGACATCCTCGTCCTGCAGCCCACGCGCGTCGTGGCGCGGAAGGGCATCGAGCACGCCATCGAGCTCGTGCGCCGCCTCGGCGATCCGCGGGTGAAGCTCGTCATCTCGCATCCGGCCGGTGACGAGGGCAGCGGCTACATCCAGATGCTGCGCGAACGGATCGACGATGCGAAGATCAGCGTCCTGTTCATCGCCGATCGCGTCGGCGAGACGCGCGGGCGCGACGGCGCCGGACGCAAGATCTACACGCTGGCCGACGTGTACCCGCACGCCGACCTCGTCACGTACCCGAGCCACTACGAGGGCTTCGGCAACGCCTTCCTCGAGGCGATCTATTTCCGGAAGCCCGTCCTCGTGAACACCTATGCCGTCTATGCCCGCGACATCGATCCGCTCGGCTTCAAGACCATTGCGATGACGCAGCTGGTCACCAACGAGGTGGTCGCGCAGACCCGGGCCGTCCTGGCCGACCCCGTGCTGCGGGACACCTGGGCGAACACGAACTTCGAGCTCGGCCGCCATCATTTCTCGCACGCGGTGGCGCGCCGGAAACTCTCGGCCCGGCTGGCCAACCTCTACGGCGACGGCGTGTAGGGGCCGTCCGAATACCCGGCGGGATCGGGGTGGAGCGGGCTGTCCCCACGCCGCTGCGTTCCGCCGTGGGAACCGCAGCGCCCTCCGGGAAACCGGCGGCTAATTCGATGGGGGCCGGGTCAAGCCCGGCGCGCGAGGATCTGCACGACCGAGGCGCGGCCGGTATGGCCTTGGCCCTCGACGACGTCCCGTTCGCATTCGCGTGCGATGTCGAAGTCGAGCCCCCGCAACTCCGCGCGAAAGTCCGCCAGTGGCACGAGCAGCGCGGCTTCCTTCGGCCCGCCGGTGCCGAACGCGAGCTGGGCCGGAGAGTAGACCTCGCTGAGGAACACGCCGCCGGGGCGCAGCCCCGCGACGACCTGCGCCGCGACCCGGCGACGGAGCGGCACGGGCAGATGCACGAAGATCGCGACGATGCCCGACCACGCGCCGGGTTCGATCGGGTAGGTCTCGAGGTCGGCGGCGACGGTCTGGAGCCGGACGCCCCGCGCGGCCGCGAGCTGGCCGGCCTTGGCGAGGCCGACGGCCGACTGGTCCATCGCCGTCACGGCGTGACCGAGGCGGGCGAGAAACACGGCATTGCGACCTTCGCCCTCCCCGAGGCACAGCACGGGCCCGGGCGGGATCGCGGCGGCGTTCGCCGCGAGGAAATCGTTCGGCTCGGTGCCGAACACGTAGCCGCCGGCCGCGCGATAGCGCTCGTCCCAGAAACTCATGGACGGCGAGAGCACACGGTCGCACGCCGAAGCGCGACTATTTCCCGCTCCGGCAGTGCGGCGTCAGGCGCCGGTGTCGCGGCGCGCGCACGTGCTCAGGCCGAAGGGCAGGTAGGCCGGGCAGAAACGAAAAACGGCGGTGAGCAGGGGGACGAGGCCGACGAGGCCCCACCAGCTTTGATAATGGTAGCCGGCTCCGAGGAGACCGAGGCCGAGCACGACGCGAAGGAGGCGGTCGAAGCCGCCGACATTGGCTTTCATGGTGGGTAGGATGCGGTTGTAGGAGTGCGGCGGCGGCTCGCGCCGCGGGGGAGCGGACGCGGGATCGTCTCCGCGGGAAAGGCGCGTCAGGGAAGTTCGGGCTTCACCGTCGGCCAGCCGGACCTGGTCCAGTCCGAGTAGCCGCCGCCGTTGGCGGTGCGGTAACCTTCGACGGCGAGGATCTTCGCCGCGATCGCGGCGCGTCCCCCGACCTTGCAGTAGAGGATGATCTCGCGGTTGCCCGCCTGGGCGAGGAAGGGCTGCCACTGCTGTCGCGGCCCGTTCAGGTCGCTCAACGGAAGGAGGACGGCGTGTTCTGCGACGCCGCCGGCCCATTCGTCGGGCTCGCGCACGTCGATCAGGAACGCGGCGCCGGAGCGGATCAGTTCGCCGCAGTCGTGCGGCCGGGTGGAGGGGATGGAGGTGAACATGGCTTTGAAGAGCTGGCCGAGTTTCATGGCTGGGAGGCGGGCGTCGCGGCGCGCGCGTTGGACATGTAATACAGCACGGGCACGGCGAGGCGGCTGATGAGCAGCGACGCGATCTCCCCGAACATCAGGCTGATCGCGAGGCCCTGGAAGATCGGATCCGCAAGGATGACGCTCGCGCCGACCACCACGGCAAGGGCGGTGAGGAGCATGGGGCGGAAGCGCACCGCGCCGGCCTCGATCACGGCGTCGCGCAGCGACAACCCGTGGGCGCGGCGCAGCTCGATGAAATCGACCAGGATGATGGAATTGCGCACCACGATGCCGGCGCCGGCCATGAAGCCGATCATCGACGTCGCGGTGAAGAAGGCGCCCAGCGCCCAGTGCGCCGGCAGGATGCCGATCAGCGAGAACGGAATCGCGGCCATGACCACCAGCGGGGTGACGTAGCTGCGGAACCAGCCGACCATGAGCATCGCGATCAGCACGAGCACGGTGGCGAACGCGAGACCCAGGTCGCGGAACACCTCGAGCGTGATGTGCCACTCGCCGTCCCATTTCAGCGCCGGCGCCTCGTCATCGAGCGGCACGTTGAGATGAAAGATCGGCAGCTTCGCGTCGGCCGCGCCGAATTTCCGGGCATCCAGCGCGCGCACGGCCCGGTCGATGTGGAACATCGCGTAGGCCGGGCTCTCGACCGCGCCCGCGACGTCCGCGGTGACGTACGTGACCGGCTTCAGGTTCTTGCGGTAGAGGCTGCGCTCGCCCTGCGTGCGCTCGATCCGCACCAGCTCGGAGAGCGGCACGAGCGCGGCCCGCCCGGGGGCGCCGGGCAGGTCGGGCCGGACCTGCAGCGCGAGGACGCGCTCGGGTTGCGAGCGCTGCGCCGCGGGAAGTTCGAGGATGATCGGCACGTCCTCGCGCTCGGCCGGGAGGTGCAGCAGGTCGGCCGCCTGGCCCTGGGTGGCGAGCGCGAGGGTCCGGGCGATCGCCGCCTCGCTCACGCCATGGTGCGCGGCCTTGAGGCGGTCGACGACGAAGCGGACCTTCGGCTGCTCCTCCTCGACGTACCAGTCGATGTCCACCACCCCCGCCGTACGCTCCATGATGCCCCGCACCTCGCGCGCCAGCGCCAGGCGCCCGGCCTCGTCGGGCCCGTAGATCTCGGCCACGATCGACTGCAGCACCGGGGGACCGGGCGGGACTTCCGCCACCGCGACCACCGCGCCGTACTTCTGCGCGACGGCGGTCACGAGCGGCCGCACGCGCTTCGCGATCGCGTGGCTCTGGTCCGAGCGTTCCCCCTTGCCGACCAGATTGACCTGGATGTCGGCCACGTTGGGGCCGCGGCGCAGGTAGGAGTGGCGGACGAGCCCGTTGAAGTTGAACGGCGCCGACGTCCCGGCGTAGACTTGGAAATCGCGCACCTCGGGCACCGTGCGCAGGGCCTCGCCCATCTCGCGGGCGATGCGGGCCGTCTGCTCGAGCGTGGTGCCCTCCGGGGTGTTGAGCACGACCTGGAACTCCGACTTGTTGTCGAAGGGCAGCATCTTGATCGTGACCGCGCCCGTGAGCACGAAGCCGGCGGACACGAACAGGAGCCCGACGATGGTGGCGAGAAACGCCCAGCGCCAGCGGGCGCGGGCCAGCAGGGGCCCCATCACGCGGAAATAGAGCCGCGTGAACCAGTCGTTGGGCGCGTGATCGTGGTCGGCCGCGGGGGCCCCGCCGGCGGCGGAGTTTCCGGCGCTCGTGTGCCGGCGCAGCACGCGGATGGCGGCCCACGGCGTGATCGTGAAGGCGATCGCGAGCGAGAACAGCATCGCCGCCGTCGATCCGATCGGGATGGGACGCATGTACGGCCCCATCAAGCCGCCGACGAACGCCATGGGCAGGATCGCCGCGATCACGGCCCAGGTGGCGAGGATCGTCGGGTTGCCGACCTCGGCGACCGCCTCGAGCGCGACCTGCCCGAGCGGCTTGCGCCCGGCGCCCGGCAGGCGGACGTGGCGAACGATGTTCTCGACCACGACGATGGCATCGTCGACGAGGATGCCGATCGAGAAGATCAGCGCGAAGAGCGTGATCCGGTTCAGGGTGTATCCGTAGAGGTAGAACACCAGCAGCGTGAGCGCGAGCGTCGACGGGATCGCGAGCAGCACCACGAGCGACTCGCGCCAGCCGAGGAAGAGGAGGATCAGCAGCGCGACGCCGAACACCGCGATGCCCATGTGCAGCAGGAGCTCGTTGCTCTTCTCCGCCGCGGTGTGGCCGTAGTCGCGGGTGACGGCCAGGCCGACGTCCGCGGGCAGGAGCGTGCCGCGCAGCCGGTCGACCTTGCGCAGCACCGTGTCGACGACGTCGATGGCGTTGGCGCCGGGCCGCTTCGCCACGCTGAGCGTCACGGCGGCGTCGAGCCCGGAGCGGCCGGGTTCGCCGTGCAGCACGTAGTTGGCGGGCTCCTCGGCGGTGTCGGCGATCGTGGCGACGTCGCGCAGGAAAACCGGACGGCCGTCGGACACGCCGGCCACGATGCTGCCGATCTCGGCGGCGTCGCGGAGGAACGCGCCCGTCTCGAGCAGCACTTCCGTGTTGGCGAACGGACGCGAACCCGCCTGGAGCGGGCGGTTGGCCTGCTGCAGGACCGGGATGAGATCGGAGGGACTGAGCTGGCGCGCGGCCAGCGCGGCGGGGTCCAGCGCCACGCGGACGGCGCGGCGCGTGCCGCCGATGAGCGTCGTCTCCGCCACCTGCGGGATCGATTTGACGGCGTCGTCGAGCTGCGCGGCCAGCCGGCGCAGGGTGAGATGATCGTGCTTCGCGCTGTGCAGGGTGAGGGCGAGCACGGGCACGTCGTCGATGGTGCGCGGCTTCACCAGCGGCGGCGTGACGCCCTGCGGGATCCGGTCGAAGTTGGCCTGCAGCTTCTGGTTGAGCCGCACGAGGGCGGCCTCGATGTCGGTGCCGACCTTGAAGCGCACGATGACGAGCGCGGCGGCCGGGCTGGAAGTGGAGTACAGGTACTCGACGCCCGGCACCTCCCAGAGGAGTTTCTCCATCGGGCGCGTGACGCGATTCTCGACCTCCCGCGCGGTGGCGCCCGGCATGCCCACGAAGACGTCGACCATCGGCACCTTGATCTGCGGCTCCTCCTCGCGGGGCAGCATGAGCACCGCGAAGGCGCCGAGCAGGATGGAGGCGAGCACCGCGATCGGCGTCAGCTTCGAGTTGACGAACAGGCCGGCGAGGCGGCCGGCGATGCCGGGCGGCGGCGCACCGGCGGGGATGGGGGCGGGATCGCTCATGGCGCGGTTTCGAGCGGCTGGCCTTCGCGCAGGGTGGCGGGAGGAGCGAGGACGATGCGTTCGTCGCCGGCGAGGCCGGACATGATTTCAACCTGCGGGCCGTCCCCGGTGCGGTGGGTCGCGCCCGTCCGCACCAGACGGAGTTCGGCGCGCTGGTCGGCGCCGGCGACGAAGACCCGCTCCATCTGGCCGAAGGTCGTGACGGCGGCCACGGGCACGAGCACGGTGCGGACGGACGTTCCGGGGAGACTCACGCGGGCGAACTGACCGGAGCGCACGCGGGTGCCGGTCGGGACGGTGAGGCGAACGAGTACCGAGCGGGCGCCCGGGTCGGCCGCCGAGGAAAGTTCCGCCACCGTGGCCGGGAAAGCGACGCCGGACGCGGCGATGACGACATCGAGCCGGGCGCCGGGCTGCAGCGTCGCGGCGAGCGAGTCGGGCACCGGTGCCTCGACCTGGAATGCGCCGGTCCCTTCGATCTCGAGCAACGTCTGGCCGGGCGCGGCCAGATCGCCCGCCTCGGCGGGTTTACGGGCGACGACACCGTCAAACGGTGCGCGGATCGTGGCGTAGCCGAGCATGGCCTCCGCCTCGCGGACGAGGGCCTGGGTGAGGGCCAGGCGATCCTCGAGGCCGCGCACGGTATCGGCGGTGCTGGCGCCCTTCTCGAGCAGCGCGCGTTCGCGGTCGAGGTCCCGCCGGGCGACATTGAGCTGAGACTGCGCCTGCGCGAGGCGTGCGGCGACCTCGGTGGCGGCGAGGCGTGCGAGGAGGTCGCCGGCGCGGACCGCCTGGCCGAGCGTGACCGGCAGCTCCTCGATCGTGCCCATGATCCGGGCCGCGATCTGCGCGCGCTGCACGGGCCGGATCGTCCCCGAGACTTCGGTGATCACGGGCACGTCGGCCACGCGCGCGGTGGCGAGCCGGACCTTCGCCGGCGGCAGGATCGGGGCAGACGGGCCGGCGGGCGGCGGCTTCGCGCAGGAGGCGGCGAAGAGAAGCGAGGCGGCGCCGAGGGCGACGAGCGGACGTGGCATCATGGCGGAAGGGTTCAGGGTTGGGGCAGCGGCGTGAGGCCGAGGGCGCGGCGAAGGTCGACGAGGGCCAGGCGCTCTTCGACGGTGGCGAAGGTGCGGCGGAGGCGGGCTTCGAGCAGCCGACTCTCGGCTCCGATGACGTCGGCCGAAACGAGCGCCTCGCGTTCGAACCGCGCGCGGCTGAGCGCGGCGGCTTCGGTCGCCTGGGCCACGACCTGGGTGGAAAGGGCCAGCCGCTCCATGGCGTCGGCGTGGGCAAGGCGGGCCTGCTCCACCTCGAGACCGAGGGCGAAATCGGTCTTCCGCAGGATCTCGCGCAGTTCCGCCAGCTCGGCGGCGTGCTGCCGGACCCTGCCCGCGGTGAGCCCGCCGTCGAAGACATTCATGTCCACGGCGAGCCCGGCCAGCCAGCTGTCGCCGTGGCGGGAGAGGCGCCAGCCGTGGTCGTACTGGTAGCTGGCGAAGGCGTTGACGCTGGGACGCCGGCCGCCGCGTGCCGCCTCGAGGGCGGACTCGGCTGCGCTCACGCGGGCCTGCAGGGCCAGACGCTCGGGACGCTGGCGGAAATCGAGCGAGGAGGGCACGTTGAGCCGGGAAAGGGCGGGATCGTCGTCGACCAGCTCGACCGTCGCGTCCTGCGCCTCGAGCCCGAGGGCAAACGTGAAGGCCCGCGCCGCCAGTTGGGCGCCGTGACGGGCGGAGGAGAGGGCTTCGCGGGTCTGCGCGAGCTGCACTTCGAGGGCGAGCAGGTCGGCCTTGAGCAACTGGCCGGCGGCGAAGCGGGCCCGGGCGACCTCGGCGGCGGCGCCATAGGCGCGGACGCCGCCTTCGATCGCGCCAACGGCCTCGCGGGCCTTGCGGAGGTTCAGCGCGGCCCGGACCACTTCCGCGGCGAGGCGCTGCTGTGCCGTGCGCAGGTCGAGCCCGGCCGCCTCGGCTCCCGCCCGGGCCGCGGCGCGGCCGGCGGTGGCGCGGCCGCCAGCGTAGAGATTGTACGCAATCGTGGCGGTGGCGTTGAGGTTGTCGATGTGGCCGGGCCGGTTGAAATCGAGGCCGAAGTCAAAGGCCCGCTGATTCAGGATCGCGCCGAACGCGGGCATCGCGCCATTCGTCTGGGTGTAATTGCCCGAAAGTGACACCTGCGGGCGCCACGCGGCCTGGGCCTGGTCGACCCTGGCCTGGGCGCCATCGGCCCGAGCCCGCGCCGCGCGGGCGTCCGGGCTCTTCTCCAGCGCGGTGGCAACCGCGCGGTCCAGCGTCCAGGACTCGGCGCGCCCCGGCGCGGCGGCGCCGACGACGAGCAGCGTGAAACGGAGCAGCGCAAGCTTCATGGCCGAGCCGGGTCGAATCAGGCGCCGCGCTTGACGCCTCCCCAGTGGATCACGCCGTTGGCATCGAGCCAGCCGAGTTTCCCAAGCAGGAGGCTCGGAGGGCAGAATCCGGTGAAGGCGGACTGGATCAGGTTGAGCCCCGCGAAGGTGGGCAGCAGCAGCCACCAGGGGTTGACGAAGTGGGCGAGGGCGACGCCCGCGAGGACGACGGACCCGGCCAGGATGCGGATGAGGGATTCGATTTTCATGGGGCAGGATTGACTAATATGAGCATATACGCATATAGTTGCCGACATGTCAAGCGTCTGTTCACTTTCCGGCATGGCGAAGAAACTTCCCTTGTCGGACGAAGCGCTCGAGCTCGTGGCGCGGCGTTTTGCCGTGCTGGCGGAGCCGATGCGGCTGCGCCTGATCCAGGCGTTGTTCGATGGGGAGAAGAACGTGAACACGCTGGTGGAGGAGACCGGCGGCACGCAGGCCAACGTTTCGCGGCACCTGCAGGTCCTGACCCAGGCGCACGTCCTGGGCCGCCGGAAAGAGGGACTGCAGGTCTTTTATGCGATCGCCGATCCGTCGATCTATCGGTTGTGCGAACTCGTGTGCGGCAGCCTCGAGAAGCAATTCACGAAGCACGCCGAGGTCCTCGGCGGGTAGGAAGCCGACGCCGCGGCGCGGCCGGCAGAGCGGGTTGTCCGCAGGCTGCCACGGAACGAACCTTCGAACGTCAGCCGCCTGGGGACAGGCGGCTCCACCTGCAGCCGTGGCCGCTCAGCGCGCCAGGTCGTAGAGCGCGTAGCCGGCGAGCAGGTTGGGCAGGCCGGGGCAGGGGTCGTGCCAGTTGCCGGCGAGGTGCGCCCGGCGGGCGATGCGAATCCCCTTCAAGGCGCAGAAATGTTCGAAGTCGGCGATCGTGACCGGATTGGCGGGGCGGCTCTCGAACCACTCGGTGGTGTACACCGCATTGCGGATCTTGCGTCCGCGCACGAGCATGTTGATCCGGTTTTTCCAGAAACCGTGGTTCACGAAGCCAACCGTCAGCGCGCGCCCGACCCGCAGCGCCTCGAGGATGACTCCGGTCGGGTCGGACAACTCCTGCACCGTGCGCGAGCAGATCACGCGGTCGAAATGCTTTTCGGGAAAGGCGCGCATGAAGGCGATCATGTCTCCCTGGTAGGCCGGCAGGCCGCGGCGGATACAGGCGCTGATCTTGGCGAAATCCAGGTCCACGCCGACTCCGGACACCTTCTTGGTCTGCACGAGGAAATCGAGCAGCGTCCCCTTGCCGCAGCCGAGGTCGAGCACCCGGGTGTTGGGTTCGACCCAGCCGCCGATGATCTCCATGTCGACGGTGCGCTTCTCGACGGTGCGGTTCATGGTGACACAAGGATGGAGCAACCGGGAACGACACGAAACCCACGAAAGCGGAGGCGAAGGAGTCGGGACATTTCCTTATGGCGGGTGATGCGAGGTGGGCCCGCCGACGTCAGATCGAATAGTCGAACTCGTACGGCTGCTCGCGCTCGAGGAAGCCGCGCACGAGCCCGTAAAGGTCCTCCGACTCGAGCAGGAACGAGTCGTGACCGAGATCGGTGTCGAGTTCGGCGTAGCTGGCCCGCTTCCCCGCGCGCAGCAGGGCGAGCGCGAGGTCCCGGTTTTGCTCGGGCGGAAACAGCCAGTCGCTGGTGAAGCCGACGACGAGCGTCTCGCTCTCGACCCCGGCGAACGCCCGTTCGATGGAGCCGTAGGCCTGGGTGAGGTCGAACTGGTCGAGCGCCCGCGTGATATAAAGGTACGAATTGGCGTCGAACCGGTTGATGAAACTCTGCCCCTGGTGGCGCAGGTAGCCCTCGACCTCGAACTGCACGTCGAACGTGTACGCGCTGGTGTTGGCGTTCTCCTTTTTCCGCCGGCCGAACTTCCGGTCCATGCTCGCATCGGAGACATACGTGATGTGCGCCATCATGCGCGCGATCGCCAGGCCGACGCGCGGACCGCTTTCCCGGGCGTAATCGCCGCGATTCCACGCGGGGTCCTGCATGATCGCCTGACGCCCGACCTCGTTGAACGCGATCGCCTGTGCGCTTTCCCGGCCGGTGGTGGCCATGGCTAGGACGCGCCGGACGAAACGCGGATACTCGATCGCCAGTTGCAGCGCCTGCATGCCCCCCATCGAGCCGCCGATCACCCCGTGCAGCTCGCTCACGCCCAGGTGCTCCAGCAGGTGCTTCTGCGCCCGCACCATGTCGGGAATCGTGACGAACGGAAACAGGATGCCGTAAGGGCGGCCGGTTTGCGGGTTGATCGACAACGGCCCCGTCGAGCCCTGGCAGCCCCCGAGTACATTCGCGCAGATCACGTAGAACCGGCGCGTGTCCACCGCCTTGCCCGGGCCGATGAGATTGTTCCACCAGCCCGGCTTCCGGTCGTCGGGCGAATGCCAGCCGGCGCAGTGATGATCGCCGCTCAGTGCATGGCAGATCAGGATCGCGTTGTCGCGCGTGGCATTGAGCGCACCGTAGGTCTCGTACCGGAGGGTGAACTCCGGGAGGATCTGGCCGCTCTGAAAGCGGAATTCGTTGCGATAGGTGAAATCCCGCGGCGTCACCAAGCCGACATCTCCGCTCGCGCGATATCGCGGCGGAGCTTCGGCGGGAGCGCTGGAAATTTCCACGTCGTCGGTCATCCGGAAACATCAAGCAACCACTACCGGCCGGGCGATGCAAGTAACGGCCGGGTTATGACGCGTGCGTGGTCGCAGCGAAAGGCCAGGGTGCGGCTGCCTACGCGATGCGCTCGTCGATCTCCTCGTTGGAGAACACCACCTGCACATCGTCGTTGTCGTCGAGCGCCTCATGGAGCTTTTCCAGCACGGCAGCCACGGCCCGGTCGTGCACCGGGACCAGCGTGGTGGGAATGTAGGCAATCTCCGCACTTTCCGTCCGGATGCCTTTCTGTTCCAGCGCCTGCGCGACCTTGTCGAAGGCGTGGATGTCGCAGCGGATTTCGAAGCCCTGCTCGCTGGCGATGACGTCGTCCGCGCCGGCTTCCAGCGCGATCTCCATCAGCGCGTCCTCGCTTGCCCGCTCCCGGGCCACCAGGAACTGGCCCGCGTGCAGGAACTGGAACGACACGGCGCCGCTGGAGGCGAGGTTGCCGCCATGCTTGGCGAAGGCGGAGCGCACGTCCTGCGCCGTCCGCTGCTTGTTGTCGGTCGTGGCCTTCACGACGAAGGCGACGCCGCCCGGGCCGTAGCCTTCGTACGTCATTTCCTCGAACACCACGCCGGGCAGCTCGCCGGTCCCCTTCTTGATCGCGCGGTCGACGTTGTCGGCGGGCATGTTGGCATCCCGCGCCTTGATCACGAGCGTGCGCAGCCGGGCGTTGGCGCCGGGGTCGCCGCCTCCCGCCTTCGCCGCCAGCGTGATGTCGCGCGAGAGGCGGGAAAACACCTTCCCCTTGCGCGCATCCGTGACGGCCTTCAGCCGCTTGACCTTCGACCACTTGTTGTGACCAGCCATGGGGAGGAAAAGGACCGAGCCTCGAGGCGCCTGGAGACCGTCGGTAAGTCCGATGCCTGATGCTCGCTACCTGCTACTCGCTGCTCCCTACTTCTTCTTCCCCGGCGTCACGTTCTTCATCGCCTTCCCGCCGCCGACGGGCTTGGCGGGCGCCGGCTGCTCGGGATCCTTCATCCGATTGATCACGAGCTGCTGGCCGATGGAGAACAGGCCGTTGACGGTCGAGTAGAGCGCCAGCGCGCACGAAAAGAAGTAGCAGATGAACGTGAAGATGACCGGCATGAAGCGCATCATCTTCATCTGGAGATTGTCGACGGAGGGCGACGGGGTGAGCCGCATCTGGATGTACATCGTCGCGCCCATCAGGAGCGGCATGATGTTGATCGGGATTCCGAACGGACGCGCGATGGTGTCGGGGGCCGAGAGGTCGTGCGCCCACAGGAACGGCTGGAAACGCAGCTCGGCGGGACTCTGCAGCATCGCGAAGAACCCGACGAACAGGGGCATCGTGATCAGGATCGGCAGGCAGCCTCCCATGGGGTTGACGCGATGGGTCTTGAAAAGCTCCATCGTCGCCTGCTGCTGCTTCTGCGGGTTGTCCTTATACTTCTCCCGGATCTCCTGCATGAGCGGCTGCAGCTTGGACATGCGCTTGGCCGACTTCGACGCCGCGAGGGTGAACGGCAGGCTGACGATCTTCAGCACGATCGTCATGAGGATGATCGCCACTCCCCAGTTGCCGACCAGGTTGTGCATCCAGTTCATCAGCAGGTTGAGGAACGGCGCGATGTAGCCGCTCAGGAAGATCCGGTTGAAGAAGTACTCCGTGTACGGAAGAACCTTCTCCTCGCTCTTCTCGAACTTCGCCAGCCGGCGGTATTCCTGCGGGCCGACGTAGAGCAGGCCGGAGAGTTTGGCGGTGCCGTTGCCGGCCAGCACCGGAAGGTCGAAGCGCGCCGCGCCGGTCAATCCGATGTTGGCCACGCTCGATTCCGGGAACGCCGGCAGCTCGATGCGCCGAACCACGACGCCGCTGCCGGGCGCATCCGGGGAATAGATGCTGGCGAAAAAGTGATTCTTCGCTGCCGCCCACCGCACCTGCCCGGGACGTTCGAGCGCCGCCAGGGGCGCCTTGCCGGCGCCGACGAGCGAGCCGATGCCGCCGCCCTCCAGCTCGCCCCGGTTCAGGTAGTGCGTGTCGTCCCCATCGTAGTACGCCACATTGAGGTACTGCCCGTTGTCGTGGGCATCGACGAGAGCCGCGGTGCCGACGCTGAGCCCCACCCGCCCGAGGGGCGACGTGGCGTCGCCGAGATTGCGAAACGTGGTCTCGTGGTGAATCCGGTACGGATCGGCACCGGGTTCGCCGTCCGCGAGCAACCGGAACCGGCGCGTCACCTCGACCCGGTTCTCGAGCACGGCCCGGTAGACCACTTCCGTGGCGGTGGCGGACACGATCTCGTACGCCCGCTCCCGGCCGAGCCCGGGAAACTCCGTCAGGGCGAGAATGGGGTTGGCGTGAGCCTGGTTGAAAATGTAGGGCGCGGGACGTCCCTGCACCGCGGGATGCTTCTTGAAGGCCACGTCGCGCACCGCGCCCCCGAAGTTGGTCAGTCGCACCTCGACGAAATCGTTCGCCAGCGTCGTGATCTGCGCCGCGGCGGGGTCCGCGGTAACGGCCGCGAATGCTCCCGTCGGTGCATTCACGGGTGCGGCGGGCGAGGCGGCTGCCGCGGGCGTGCCAGGCGCCGCCGGAGTCGCGGGCGCTGCAACCGGCGCAGGCGGGGCGGGCGGCGGCTTCGGGCTGAAGTAGATGATCGCAAACGCGGCGAGCAGGAGGACGACGCCGATGGTGGTGTTCTTCTTGTCCATTACAGAGTGGGGAGAGAGGGAACTTCGGCGCGGCGGCACTGCGGTCTTACCCGGCGGGGTGGCACCGGATCAAATCCGCCCGGATGCAGCGGCGTGCACTTGAGCAGCCGTCGTATTGCCAGGCCGGTCCCGGCCAGCGCCCCGTGGGTCGCGATCGCGCCGGCGGCGTAGTGGGAGCAGGTGGGGTGGAAACGGCAGCCGCAGGCTCCGGCCGTCACGACGGGCAGCAGCGGAGACAGCGTTCGCTGGTAAATCCAGATCAGCCCCAGCAACGCGCGGGAGGGCAGGCCAGCCAGCGCGCCCGCCGCACGCGCGGCCGGTGACGGCGGCTCCGGCTTCATGACGCTCCGGCCGGTCCGATCTGCCGGCAGCCTTCGATGAATCGCTTCTCCAGCTCGGGCAACGGCCACCGGGCCGCCGCGTCCCGCGCGATCAGCAAAAGGTCACAGGTGGAAGGCACGTGCTGTTGATGCTGGCGAAACACTTCACGCAACCGCCGCTTGGCCCGATTACGGCGGACGGCCACGCCGACCGCCTTGCCCGACGCGATCACGCAGACCCGGGACACCGCGGCGCCCCCTGGAACCGTGGCGTCAGCGCGGTGCTTCCACCACAGGGTGAAGGCCCGGCAATCCACCCGTCGTCCCTCTTCCCGCACCGCCCGGATCTCGCCGGGCCGGCGCAGGTGCTGCGCAGCGAGGAAACGCATGGTCCGTGCTCGGGTCGCGATCAATCGTCACGGACGGACACTGGCAGTGGCGCGCTCTCCGGTCAGACCACCGTCAGCCGCTTCCGTCCCTTCAGCCGGCGAGCCTTGATAACCTTGCGGCCGCTCTTCGTGGCCATCCGGGCACGGTAACCAATCTTGCGGGCGCGCTTCTTGCGGTGCGGGCGGAATGTGGGTTTCATGATCTTTAGAGAAAAAGAGGGTCAGAGGTGCCCCAGCGGCAGGGGGGTGTCAAGGGTGGGGTTTACGCCCAACGCCGTGCCGCAGACGGGGCCGCGCCCGCTTCCCCGCAGCGCGTCATCCCTGGCGCCGTGCCCGGTGGAAAGTGCGGCCCCGCGGCGCGGGGTTCGCGGCCATCCATATCAAAACGGTTACGGTATCGGCATCGCCGCAGAGGAGCAGGGACGGGATGACTGCGGCCGCCGGAGCGACGCGGAAATGTTCCCCGTCGATCCCCGGTTCCAGTCCGACCATGATCAAACACCTCCTCGCTCCCATCGTCTCCCCCCGCCTCGCAGCTTTCGCCCGGGCCGGCGTTTTCGCCGCCGCGGCCGCGGCTCCCCTCTCGGCGCAATCCAGCTACTCGGTCGTCGACCTGAGCCAGGGCCCCGGCTTCGACTACGCCGCTGAAACGCGTGCCGGCGTGACGGTCGGTTCCCGATCGCCGGCCGCGGCGCAGCCGTCGCGGGCGGCCCTTTGGAATGGAGCCACGTATGTCGACCTGCATCCCGCGTCCCTCCTCGGAGCTGGCGCACGTTCCTCCGCCACCAGCACGGCGAATGGCGTGCAGGTAGGCTCCGGCGGTGGCTCCTTCACGGCGAACCGCACCGCCGCCCTCGTCTGGCGCGGGAGTGCGGAGTCCGCCGCGTTGTTGAGTGTTCCGTTCGTTCCCTTCAGCTCCCAGGCGCTCGGCACCGACGGTACCTTGGTGGTCGGGTCCGCCTATGGCTTCGACCGGGACGGCGTTTCCGTCGACACCGGCCACGCGATGCTGTGGAACCTGGCCACAGGCACTGCCACCGATCTGGCGAAGGGCGGCACCGCCTTCGGCATCGCCGGCGGCCAGCAAGTCGGGCACGTGCTGAAAGGCACGGCCAACGCCGCGTTGTGGCGCGGCACCGCCCGGTCGCTGGTCTCGCTGCATCCGAAGGGTGCGTTCTCCTCGTCCGCCACGGCCACCGACGGTTCCCGCCAGGTGGGGTACGTCGCCTACGAGGTTCGCGTCCGCGCCGAAGCTGCCAAGGGCAATCACAATGCGATCTTCACCTACGCGACGGTCTGGTCCGGCACCGCCACGAGTGCGATCGGCATTCACGACGGCCGGTTCCAGCACACCTACGCGCTGGGCGTCTCGGGGCCCTACATCGTCGGCTACGGCGGCCTGCAGTCCGCGATCGGCACCCCGGCCTACTCCCACGCCCTCGTCTGGGACGCCAACTATGTCGCCACGGATCTGAACGCCTTCCTGCCGCCCGGCTTCGTCGGCGCGCAGGCCACGAGCGTCGACTCCGCCGGCTACATCTCGGGGTACATGATGAGCGCGTCCGGCGAGCGCCGCGCGATTGTCTGGATTCCCAATTTCTGACGTCCGCCGGCACGAGACGTCTTCCACCCCGCCGTCCGGCGGGGTTTTTTTGCGTCGCGATCCTGCCGGAATGAGTTGAGCCCGGAGCGGTCGGTTGACTCGCTGGGAGCAACCCCAACCGGAGGCCACCTCATGCCTGAGAAGAAACTCCCCGGTGCCGCCATTCCCCGCCGCACCTTTCTGCAGCGCTCCTTCCGCGCGGGCGCCGTCGTCTCGTTCCCGCTTGTCGTGCCGGCGCACGTCCTCGGCCGCGGCGGCGGCGTGGCGCCCAGCAACCGGATCGTGCTCGGCGGCATCGGCATCGGCCCGCGCGGAAAACAGGTGCTCGCCGCGATGATGGCGGAGAAGGACGTCCACTACGTCGCCACCTGCGACGTGCAGGCGCGGATGCGCGAGGAGATCAAGGCGATCGCCGACGAGCAGTACGGCAACCGGGCGTGCGCCACCTACCGCGATTTCCGCGAGCTGCTGGCGCGGCCCGATATCGACGCGGTGCTGATCGCGACCGGCGACCGCTGGCATGCACTCGGCTCGATCCACGCGGCGAAGGCGGGAAAGGACGTCTACAGCGAGAAGCCCTGCGGCCTTACGATCGGGCAGTGTCAGGCCCTTTCGGATACGATCCGGCGCACCGGCCGCGTCTTCCAGGCCGGCACGCAGCGGCGGAACGTGCCCAACTTCCAGTTCGCCGTGCACCTCGCGCGCAGCGGGCGGCTCGGCCGGCTGCACACCGTCCACGCCTCCATCTACAAGCTGGAGTGCAACTACTCGTGGCTGCCGGCCGAGCCGGAGCCGGCGAAGGACGTGATCGACTGGGACCTGTGGCTGGGTCCCGCCCCGTGGCGCCCGTACAACAAGGCCTACGTCGTCGACCGGCGCTGGCGCGGCTATTACGACTTCGACTCCGGCGCCAAGCTGCTCGACTGGGGCGCGCACACCGTCGACCTCTGCCAGTGGGCCAACGGCGCGGACGACACCGTGCCGGTCGAGTACGAGCCGGACGGCGGCACGGTCTACGCCCGGTACGCGAATGGCGTGAAGCTCGTGATGCGGCCCGAGGGCTGGATCGGCCAGCCGCCGGGGACGGCAGCCGGCGGAAATTTCGCGGTCGGCTCGACCGGCACGTGCCCGGTGCGCTTCGAAGGCGACGAGGGCTGGGTCGAGACCGGCGACAATGGCTCGATCGAACTGCATCCGGCGTCGCTGCGGGCCGAGTGGCGGGCGTTCACGATGCGCGGCACCGATCCGGCGCAGCACACGCGCGAGTTTCTCGACTGCGTGAAATCACGCGCGCTTCCAGCGGCAAATTTCAAGGTGATGCGGCACTCGCACATCGCGTGTCACGCGGCCGCCATCGCGTGGCTGCTCGGCCGGAAGGTGCGGTTCGACCCGGCGCAGGAAGCCTTCATCGGTGACGACGAGGCGAACCGGATGCGCACGCGCGCGATGCGGGAGCCGTGGCACGTGTGACGACCGGCCATTCCAGCCGGAGCGGCACGGACGTCCGCCCCTGGAATGCCGGCTGGTCCCGGAAATTTCGCGAACCAGGCCGCCTCCGTCCCGCCCGGCGCGCTTCCGACGGTTTTCCAGTGAATCTCAAACGCGTCCCTTCATGAGCTTCCGCCTCACCCTGTTCTCCGCTGCAATCCTGTCCGCCACCCTGGCCGGGAACGCCCTGGCTGCCGGCGCGGATCCGGCGCGGTCGCAGCAACTCGCCGCCACGGTGCAGTCCGGCACCGACCTGGCCGAGCGCGCGCGGGCGCTGCAGCAGCTCGCGCTCGTCGCGACGCCCGCGGCGATCCCGTCCGTCGTTCCGCTGCTCTCCCATCCCCAGCTCGGACAGTATGCGCGTGACGTGCTCGAGGTCATGCCGGACGCGGCGGCAGCCGACGCGCTGCGGGCGGCGCTCGCCAGCCTCCGGGGCGACGCCCTCGTCGGCGTCGTCAACTCGCTCGGCCAGCGGCGG
>CALFZM010000181.1 GCA_937952235.1 uncultured Opitutia bacterium
CACCTTGCGGCCCCTCCGCCTCCCATCAACACCTACGATCCGATCGGTCGCGTGGCGTACGTGCAGGCGCGGTACAAGTTCTGAGCGGCGAAGACGCGAGGTGGAGCCGCCTGTCCCCAGGCGGCTGATGTGCGACGGACCGGTCCGCAGCGGCTTGAGGACAAGCCGCTCCACCTTGCGGCCCCTCCGCCTCCCATCAACACCTACGATCCGATCGGTCGCGTGGCGTACGTGCAGGCGCGGTACAAGTTCTGAGCGGCGAAGACGCGAGGTGGAGCCGCCTGTCCCCAGGCGGCTGATGTGCGACGGACCGGCCCGCCCGCTTCCGGACCGGGCTCCTCCAGGAGCCCGGTCTTTTTGTGCCCACCAGACGCGTGCCCGCCGTTGCGGCCACTGCGTAGCGGCGTCCGTAGGTTCACGCCGCGGATGCGCTGCAAAAGTCTTGCGCGTCCGCTCGGGGCGCCTGTTCGCTTGCGCGGTCGCGACCGACGAGCGTCCACCCCTGGATCATCTCCCGGCCGAAACTGCCCTATGCGTCATCTTCGTCGTTCGCACGTTCTCGTCGCCGTCGTCGCGTTCTGGTACGGTGGCCGCACCGCCGGCGCCCAGACCGCTCCGGCCGCGCCGGCGGAGAAGCTCGAACCGTTCGTCGTCACCGGTTCCTACATTCCCTCCACCGAGACGGCGATCGAGGCCGGGCCGTCGCCCGTGGTGCGGATCGACCGCAAGCAGATCGACGAGTCGGGCCTGGCGAACACGGCGGAGCTGCTGCAGTCGATTGCGGTCTCGAACGCCAGTTCGGTTCCGATCGCCAACAATTCGACCGGCTTCACGCCTGCCGCGAGCTCGATCTCGCTGCGCGGACTGGGCCCCGAGGCGACGCTCGTCCTGATCAACGGCCGCCGCGTGGCCAACTATCCGGTGGGGGCGGGCGGTTCGACGGCGTTTGTCGACCTCAACTCGATTCCGCTCTCCGCCATCGAAAGCATCGAGGTGCTGAAGGATGGCGCCTCGTCGATTTACGGCGCCGATGCCGTCGCGGGCGTGATCAACGTGAAGCTGCGGCGCGGCCTCGACGGTTCGGAAATTTTCTCCAGCTACGGCAACACCACGGACGGCGACTCGTCGGAGGTCGTGGCGAGCGTCGCCACCGGCGCGGCGACCGACAAGGTGAGCATCATCGTCGGCGCCAATTTCTACCAGCGGCAGAGCATCCTCCACCGCGACCGCGCCTACTCGGCCGTCTCGCCCCGGCTCAGCGAGAACTCGAGCCCGATGAACATCGAGCTCAGCCGGTTCGCCGTCGCCAATGCGCTCGGCCAGTCCGTGCAGGCGCCAATTCCCGGCGTCGCCCCCACCGCGGTTTTCTTTTTCGCGCAATCGGGAGCCGATGCCGCCAACAACGGCGCGCGGCCGGCGTCCGCGTACACCTATTCCCCCGAGCGCAGCTCCTTCTTCAATCCGAACGAATTCGCGATGAGCTATCCGGAGTTCCAACGCGCGGGGGCGTTCGCCTCGGCGGAGCGGAAGCTGTTCGGGACCGACCACATCAAGGCGTACGTGGACCTGTCGTACCAGAACGTGCGGACGCGTTACCAGCTCGCCGCGAGCCCGACGGGCGACTTCTCCACCCCCGACCAGACCGAGCTGATCATCCCGGCCCGCACGGCGAGTCCGATCCTGACGATCGTGAACCCGTTCCTCGGCCTCGTGCTGCAGGTGCCGACGGGATTCGCCGTGCCGCCCGGCTCCTTTCCCGGGCCCGGCACGCAGATCGTCAACGGCACCGCCCAGCGGCTGGCGGCCCCGGGCGCGTTCAATCCCTTCAATCCGTTCAACCAGGACATCGCCGACTCGTCGCGCGCGCGGCTCACGGAGTTCGGCGAGCGCGTGACGCGGAACCGCACCGACGCCGCGTTGGTGTCCGCCGGCATCAAGGCGGACAACTTCGCCGGCCGCTGGAATTTCGACGGCTCGTTCAGCTACAGCTCGATCCGCGACGAGACGCGCAACTCGCACGTGTCGGGCACGCGTTTCAACGAGATCGTCAACGCCGCCTCGCCCGTGTTCAACCGCAACAGCGCGCTCTTCATCGGCACGACGACGCCGTACAACCCCTTCGGATACTACCGCAACCCGGTCGCGGCCAACGCGGCGACCACGGATTTCGCGCGGGTGACGGTGCGCGACACGAGCGAGTCGACGCTCCTGCAGCTCAGCGGCGTGATCTCGACGGCCGAGCTCGTCCGCTGGCGCCACGGCCCGGTCGGCCTCGCGGTCGGCGGTGACTACCGGCACGAGCGGCTCGACCAGGAGCCGGATTTCCTTGGCACCAGCGGCGACATCATCGGCAGCTCGCCGCGGGCGACGACGGTCGCGCAGCGCAAGATCGGCGGCCTGTTCGCGGAGGCGCGGCTGCCGCTCCCGGCCCGGCTGGAGGCGACGGCGTCGCTGCGCCACGAGATGTTTCTCTCCACCGACGAGGAGGTCACCGTGCCGAAGTTCGGCCTCCGCTGGCAGGCGCTGGCGCGGCAGCTCACGCTGCGCGCGAGCTACTCCGAGGGGTTTCGCGAGCCCTCGCTGTTCGAGCGCTATTCGACGCCGATCTCGGTCCTCACCGGCATCATCGACCCGCGCGACGGCTACATCGAGCCGGAGCAGCGCGTGACGCTGCGCGGCAACCGCCGGCTGAAGGCGGAGGAGACCGACTACCTCAACGCCGGCGCGATCTGGTCGCCGACCTGGACGCGGCTCAAGGGGCTCACCCTGAGCGCCGATTTCTGGCGCATCGAGCGCGACGGGACGGTCGAGGCCAATCCGCAGAACACGGTGTACCGCGGGTTCGGCCTGCTGCCGGGCGGGCTGCTGCCGGGCGAGGACGTCTTCCTCTCGCCGTCGACGTTCGCGATCACGCGGGTCGATGCGGTGTTCTTCAACGTCGGACGCACGCGCGTGTCGGGCTGGGATTTCAGCGGCACCTACCAGTTGCCGACCGACCGGCTCGGCCGCTGGGAGCTCACCACCGTCTGGACGCGGATGACCGAGTTCAAGCGTTCCGCGGTGAGCGGTGCGCCGCTGCAGGACGTGCTCGGCCGGGACTCCACCGGCTCGGGCGAGAACGGCTACCTGAAGTGGAAGGGTCGCGTCACGCTGAACTGGGCGTACAAGGGTTTCAACGTGCATACGCAGGGCAACTACACGGATGGCTTCGCGGACCAGGACGCGGCCGGGAATCCCAGGCGGGTGAACGACCGCTTCCTGATCAACGCCCAGGTGAGTTATTCGTTCCGCGGCGACCACGGCCGCGTCCTGCGCGACACCCGGGCCACGGTCGGCGTGCGGAATCTCTTCGACTGGGATCCGCCGCGCTCCCTCGGGGGCGGCACCAACGCCACCGGGTATCCGGGTTACCTGTACACGTCGGAGAACCAGTTCTGGTACGTCGCCGTCAGCCGGAAGCTGTGAGCCGGGACGACGGCGTTGACCTTCGGATCACCGCTGAGATCGACCGCAGGTAAGGTGGAGCGGCTTGTCCCCAAGCCGCTGTCGGACAGGTCCGCCGCGCGCCAGCCGCCTGGGAACAGGCGGCGCCACCCGCTGCCCCGGCCCAGCCGGGGCCGGGCCGCCGGCCTCACGGTTTCGCCGGCAACTCGAGCGTCCGCAGCGGGCCGACCTTCACGTCGGCCTTCATCAGGTTCGCCGCGAGGAACGCCTCCAGCGCCGCGTAGAAGGAAATCGACGCGTCCTGGTCGCGGAAGCCGTGCCCCTGCTGGCCCTCGACGATCGCCTGGTACTCCTTGCCGTGTTTCTTCAGCAGGGGCTCGAGGCGTGACCAGTGGTTGATCTTCACGCGCGGGTCCTCGGCGCCGTAGACGTGGAGCGTCGGCACGCGGATCCGTTCGACGAAGCGCAGCGGCGAGGTCTCGTCGCGGTACTCGCGGGTCGGCCCAACCCATTCGCGCTGGTAGCTGAAGTCCCGGCCGAAGCGCCACTCGTCCTCGCCGCGCTGCTTGAAGGTGATCTCGAGGTCGCTCGCGCCGACGTAGTTCACCGCGCACGTGTAGAGTTCCGGCGTGAGCATGACGCCCATGAGCGACGCGTAGCCGCCGTAGCTTGCCCCGTAGATGGCCACGCGGCGCGGATCGGCGATGCCCTCGGCGATCGCCCACTTCACGCCGTCGGTAAGGTCGTCCTGCATCGCGCGGCCCCATTGGTGGCGGCCGCGATTGACGAAGTCGCGCCCGTAGCCGCCGGAGCCGCGAAAGTTGGGCTGCAGCACCGCGTAGCCCCGGCTCGCGAGGAACTGCGCGTCGGTATCGTAGCCCCACGAATCGCGGACGCCGAAGGGCCCGCCGTGCGGATGCACCACGAGTGGCAGGTTGCGGCCGTCGCTGCCGCGGGGCACGGTCAGATAACCGTGGATCGTGAGGCCGTCGCGCGCCGGGTAACGGATCGGCCGGCGGGGGCTCAGTCGCGCGGGATCGAGCTCGCGCATGCGTTTGAAGAGCTCCAGGCTGCCCGCCGTGCGGTCGAGGACGTAGTACACGCCCGGCTCGCGGTCGTGGCCGGCCCAGATGAGGGAGACGCGGCCGTCGTCGGAGACGCTCGTCTCCTGGATGTCGCACCCGGCGAAGGTGCGCGCGAGCCGTTCCTGCAGCGCGCCGCGGTCGGCGTCGAACCAGTGGTGGTGTTCGCGTTCGAACTCGTAGCGTACGCCGAGCAGCCGGGTGTGGCCGGGCGAGACGATGAGCCGGTCGATCTCGCCCTCGGGCGGGACGAAGACCGGGGCGCCGAGATCGAAGGTGCGCGTGTCCACCGCATGCAGCGCGCCGCGGTCGTGCTCCGCGTGCGACACGAGCCAGAGGGTGGTGTTGTCCGCGGCAAACGCCCTCGGCTGCCAGGTCTCCACGTAGCCGTGGAAGGGATGCCGCGCGACCTCCTTGAAGGCCTGCCGGTCGTCGGACCGGTGTTCCCAGATGAGCGACGGACCCTGCAGCCGGGCGCGCAGGCGCAACTGGCCGCGATGGTCGAAGACGTAGTGGGCGAAGCGCTCGGAGTCGCGGAACTCGAAGACGGGTGACAGCGCCTTGTTGCGCACGTTGAGCCGGGCCACCAGCGGCGCGCCGCCGACGAACATGGCGTTGTCGACGCTGCCGGGGAAGAAGCCGTACACCGCGATGCGTTCCGGGTCGGAGGGCAGGATGTCGATCACGCCGGCGAAATCGCCGGTGAGGTTGTGCGCGAGCCGCTGGGATTCCGCCAGACGGAGCACGTTGCGACCGGAGAGGTCGGTGGAGCCGATGAAGAACGACTCGTTGCCGGAAACGTCGGCCTCGAAGACGATCCGGTCGTTCCCCTTCCAGTGGAAGCGCACGATGCTCTCGTCGGGCGCGCGCAGGATCATGCGCGATGTCTTGCTGGCCCGGTCGAACAGGCCGAGCGCCAGCTTCTTCTCGTGGGGAAACAGGAATGCGATCTTGGTGCCGTCCGGGGAGAGCCGGGGCGTGCGGACCTGCGGCAGCCCGAAAAGCTCGTCGATCGTGGGTGGAGGCGGGGTGTCGGCGGCGCGGAAATCCGATGGCGCAGCAACGAGGGCGAGCCAGACCAGGAGCAGCACGCCGGGGAAGGCTGGTTGCGTCATGCGCGGCAATGTGATCCGTTCCGGCTTGCACGTGAAGTCCGCGGTTCTGATTCACCACATTTTCGTTTCCCCCGGCCACAATTTCTACGGCAGGCACGGGCAGCCGCCCGGGACGCATCCGACAGTGGACCTCGCCACCGCACGCTGCCGGGCGGGGAGGGGGATCGAGGGCGACCGGTTTTACGACTACAAACCCGACTACGCCGGGCAGGTCACCTTCTTCGACTGGGACGCCTACACGGGCGTCAAGGCGGCGATGGCCGTGCCGGCGCTGCGGCCCGACGCCTTCCGGCGCAACATCATCGTTTCGGGCATGGCGTTGAACGACCTGATCGGCGTGACGTTCACGCTGGGGGGCGTCGCATTCGAGGGCATGGTCGAGGCGAAGCCCTGTGCGTGGATGGACCGCGTGGTCGCGCCTGGCGCGGAGCGCTGGCTGCGCGGGCGGGGTGGCCTGCGCGCCCGCGTGCTGGCGGACGGCGAACTCTCTCGCGGGTCCGCCGAGCTGGTGGTTCCGGGTCTGCTCGCCCTCGGCTGATCCCGGCCCGGACGCTCACGCGGGCTTGTTCCCCCGCTCCAGGTAGTCGCGGAGCCACGCGAGTCCCCCGGCTTCGTCGGTGAAGGCGCCGTCGAGCTGCGCTTCGAAGGCGGCGTCGGTGGCGGTGCGGAATTCGGGGCCGGGCTTTCGTCCCAGGGCCAGGAGATGGCGGCCAAGCACGATCGGCTTCGGTGCGGCGTCGGCCAGGCGAAGGGCCAGGGCCTGTGCGACCAGTTCGTCGATGCGGGCGTGGGTGGCGGGCGACGTCAGGGGCGCACGCCCGTCGGC
>CALFZM010000182.1 GCA_937952235.1 uncultured Opitutia bacterium
GCTGTGGACCGGTCCGCCGAACGTCAGCCGCCTGGGGACAGGCGGCTCCACCTCGCTGCATCGTCGCCGCTCAGGCCGCCACGGACGGGCCCGGCTCCGGCGCAAACGCGGCCCCGCTGCGACGGCAGCTTCCGGTGGCCGGCTCGGGCTCCGGCCGCACCCACCGGGGCTCCGTCCGCGGGGCGGGCGGCGCACCGACCAGCCAGCGCGTTTCGAGGGATCGCAACAGGCAGGCGAGCTGGTCCGGCCGGTTGGGCTTGGCCATGAAGGCGGCGGCGCCGAAGCGGGCGGCCGCGGCGAGTTCGGATTCGTTTTCCACCGTTGAAAGGACCACGGTCGGCGGAAAGCGACCTTCGCCGGCAGCGTGCATCCATGCGAGCACCTCGATCCCGCCCAGATAGGGCAGCTTGAGATCGAGCAGCACGAGCCCGAGCGGGTCCTGGAGCGGCCCCTGGACGAGAAAACGCTGGAGGCGCTGCTTGGCTTCACGCCCATCGCGGGCCACTTCCAACCGATGGGGCGAATCGAGCCGTTTCAGCGCGAGCTGCATGAAGAAGACGTCGTCTTCATTGTCTTCCACCAGAAGGATCGATCTCGACATGGCGCGGGGCAAGAAACCTGACAACTATCCTACCGCAGTCCGACATGGCGCAGAATCGGAAAAGTCCCGGTTGTCGCCTGGGTTATCCCCGCACGGAACACCCGGAGCGACCCGAGGCAATCGTGACGCCCGACCCGGTGCGGCTCCTGCTGTCATGAAGGCACTCCGCGCTTGATTTCCCCCAGACCGGGCCGACACTTCCCGTTCCCTTCCATCCACCGACCTGCCGTGAGCAAGAAATCGACTGCCAACGCCGAGAAACCTGCCGAAGCCGCCCCGTCGGTGACCGATTACAGCCGGTCGCCCGTCAACAGCCGGCTCTCGCGCGAGCAGAAGATCGAGTTGCACCGCAAGATGGTGCGGATCCGCCGCTTCGAGGAGCGCAGCCTGCGCGCCTACCAGGCCAAGAAGATCGGCGGGTTCCTCCATCTTTACATCGGACAGGAAGCCGTGGCCGTGGGGTGCTGTTCGCTGATGGGCAAGGATGACCACATCATCACGGCCTACCGGGATCACGGTCACGCGATCGCCGTGGGCATGGAGCTGAATCCCCTCATGGCCGAGTTGTACGGCAAGGCGACCGGGTGCTCCAAGGGCAAGGGCGGCTCGATGCACTACTTCGATCCGTCGCGCAATTTCTGGGGCGGCCACGGCATTGTCGGCGGGCAGATCCCGCTCGGGGTCGGACTCGCCTATGGCATCAAGTACAAGGGCCTCAAAGGCGCCGCGATGGCATTCATGGGCGACGGCGCGGTAAACCAGGGAGCGGTGCACGAGGCGTACAATCTGGCCGCCCTGTGGAAGCTTCCGGTGGTCTTCGTGATTGAGAACAACGGCTACTCGATGGGCACGAGCCAGGCGCGGTCTTCGGCCGGCGAACTCGCCAAGCGCGCCGAGGGTTACGACATGCCGTGGGGCCAGTGCAACGGTCACGACGTGTACGAGGTCCGGGCCTGCATGGAGAAGTACCTCACGCTCGCGCGCGAGAAGCACCAGCCCAGCACGGTCGAAATCGACACCTACCGCTACCGCGGGCATTCCGTCGCGGATCCGGACAACACCTACCGCAGCAAACAGGAGATCGAGGAGTACCGGCGTACGAAGGATCCGATCCAGGTCTTCCAACAGAAGCTCCTGGCCGAGGGCGTCCTCGACGATGCGACGATCGAGAAGATCGACGCGGAGGCCCGCGCGGAAGCAGACACCGCCGCCGAATTCTCCGAGGCAAGCCCCTTCCCCACCGTCGACGATATCCAGAAGGACGTTTACTGGGAAGCCGACCACCCCACGGAACGGAAATCGAAGGGAAGGTTGTTCTTCGACTAGACGAAGCGGGGTTTTGGTCATGGGTGACAGGTCATGGGCGACTGAACGCCCGAGAGGCCCGATCCCTCACCCATAACCTTTCACCCATCACCCACTCTCCATGCCACTGATCACCTATCGCGAAGCCGTCCGCCACGCCCTCGCTGAAGAAATCGAACGCGACCGCAACGTGGTCGTCATGGGCGAGGAAGTCGCCCAGTTCAACGGCGCCTACAAGGTGACCGAGGGGTTGCTCGCCCGCTTCGGCCCGGAGCGGATCGTCGACACGCCCATCAGCGAAGCCGGCTTCATCGGCATGGGCATCGGCGCGTCGATGCTCGGCGTCCGCCCGGTGATGGAACTGATGTTCTGGTCGTTCTATTCGGTCGCGTTCGACCAGATCCTGAACAACGCCGCCAACGTCCGCTACATGAGCGGCGGCCAGATCCACTGCCCCATCGTCATCCGCGGCCCCGCCAACGGCGGCACCAACGTCGGAGCCACGCATTCGCACACGCCGGAGAACGTGCTCGCCAACCACCCCGGCGTGAAGGTGGTCGTCCCGGCGACTCCGTACGACGCCAAGGGGCTGCTGAAATCCGCGATCCGGGACAACGACCCGGTCTTCTTCCTCGAGAACACGATGCTTTACGGCGAAAAGGGCGAGGTGCCGGCCGAGGAATATCTCGTCCCGCTCGGCCTGGCCGACGTGAAGCGCCAGGGCACCGACCTCTCGATCGTCACGTACGGACGCTCCGTCCTGCACTCGCTCGCCGCCGCGGCGATCCTGGAGAAGGAACACGATGTCTCCGTCGAGGTCGTCGACCTGCGCTCGATCCGCCCCCTCGACATCGACACGGTCCTGGCCTCCGTGGCGAAGACGCACCGGGTGCTGATCGTCGAGGAGCAGAAGCCCTTCGCCAGCGTCGGCGCACAGCTCTCGTACATGATCCAGCGCGAGGCCTTCGACGAGCTCGACGGCCCGATCCATCGCGTCACCACCGTCGACGCCCCCGCGATCTACAGCCCGCCGATCGAGATCGAGCAGCTCCCGAATCCCCAGCGCGTGCTCAAGGCCGCGTTGGAGGTAGTAGCGAGTAGTGAGTAGCAAGGAGCGAGCATTCTCCAATCCGCCACCCGCACCCGCCTCCCGCTCACCCGGTCCGACCGAGTTCTACTCGCTACTCACCACTCGCTACCCGCTACTGCTCCCCATGCCCAACATCATCGAAATGCCCAAACTCAGCGACACCATGACGGTGGGCACGCTGGTCAAATGGTTGAAGCAGGAGGGCGACGCTGTGAAGTCGGGCGACATGCTGGCCGAGGTCGAGACCGACAAGGCCACCATGGAACTGGAGTCGTTCTTTGACGGCACCCTGTTGAAGATTTTCGCCCCGGGCGGCGCGCAGGTGGCCATCGGCTCCCCGCTGTGCGCGATCGGCAAACCGGGTGAGAAGGTCGAAGCGCCCGCGGCCGCGCCCGCTCCCGCGGCTCCGAAGCCCGAACAACCCGCCCCCGCCGCGGCCGCGCCGGCTGCCGCCGCCGCTCCTGCTCCGGCGGAAACGAAGGCGCCGGAGCCAGCCCGGGCCGCGCCCGCCCAGCCTGCTCCGTCCGCCGCTCCCGCGACCGGCGGACGCGTGAAGATCTCTCCGCTCGCCCGCAAGCTCGCCGCCGAAAAAGGCCTGGATCCCTCCCGGCTCACGGGCAGCGGCCCCGGCGGACGCATCGTCCGCGCCGACGTGCTCGCCGCGGAAAAGAACGGCGGGGCAAAGGCCGGCTCCGCCCCCGCGCCGCTCGCTGGCGGCGCCGCGACGTCCGCCCGCCAGCGCGGTCCGATCCAGGAGGAGCGGACCGTGGCCGTGTCGAACATGCGCGGCGCCATCGCGCGCCGGCTGCTCGAGTCGAAGACGCAGCTCCCGCACTTCTACGTCGAGATCGAGATCGACGCCGGCCCCCTCGTCGCGCTGCGCGAGCAGCTCAATGCCGCGCTCGAGCAGGAAGGGGTCAAGCTCTCGGTCAATGACTTCGTGCTCAAGGCCAGCGCCGAGGCGCTCCGCCGCGTGCCGCAGGTCAACGGTTCGTGGGAAGGCGCGCATATTCGTTACTTTGGCGCCGCCCACGTCTCCTTCGCGGTGGCGATCGACGATGGCCTGATCACGCCCGTGATCCGCGACGCCCACCAGAAATCGGTTTTCCAGATCAGCACCGAGGCGAAATCCCTCGGCAAACTGGCCAAGGAGAAAAAGCTGAAGCCCGAGCAATTCACCGGCGGCACGTTCTGCGTGTCCAACCTCGGCATGATGGGCATCCCGCGTTTCTCCGCCATCATCAACCCGCCCAACGCCGCGATCCTTGCGGTCGGCACGACCGTCAAGAAACCCGTGGTGAAGAATGATGCCATCGTGGTCGGCCAGACGATGACGCTCACGCTGTCCTGCGACCATCGTGTCGTCGACGGCGCCGTCGGCGCCCAGTACCTCGGCGCGCTGAAAACGCTGCTCGAGGCGCCGGCGCTGCTGCTGATCTGAGCCGGACTCATGCCGAAAAGGTGGAGCCGCCTGTCCCCAGGCGGCTGACGTGCGACGGACCGGTGCGCAGCGGCTTGAGGACAAGCCGCTCCACCTTTCAGTGCGGCCGATCACAGGGCTGATTTGAAGTCCAACGGCATGAGTCCGGCTGAGCGCCCGCCCGCGCGCGCAGCAGGGAGTGACAGGATCGGGACCGGACCTGTCGGCAAGGTGGAGAGCCTCCAAGCCGCTGCTCCGGGTCCGCCGAACGTCAGTCGCCGGGGGACAGGCGGCTACACCTCCAGCCGGGCCGTGCTCACCGGCCGGTCGCGCGCGGCCCGGTGTGGCGGGCGAGGAAGCGCTCGATCCGCTCCAGCGTTTCGGTCCAGGGCCCCGGCATGGCGAGGCTTTCGGTGTCGTCGAACCTCGCGACGATCTCGTGGGCGCGCCCGGTCCGGCGCAACGCCGCGGCGAACGCCCGCGCGGCCTCGCGCGAGGTCGTGCCGGCATTGCTGTTGATGAAGAGCACGGGCGCCTCGATGCGTCCGACCTGGCTCGACGGGGACGTCTCCGCGAGCTCCGCCGCGTCGGCAACCGGGTCCCCGATCATCTCGCGCGCCCGGGCAAGCAGCCGCGGATGCAACCCGCCCAGGTGCTCGAGGTGCCGCGTCCAGTCGGTGATCCCGTCGATGCTGATCACGGCGCGGTACAGGCCCGGGTTCTGCGCGGCGTTGAGCAGCGCGCTGTAGCCTCCCTGTTCCTCCCCCGCGATGGCAACGCGTCCCGGATCCGCGATGCCCTGGGCGATGGCCCATTTCACGCCGTCCGCGAGATCGGCCTGCACCGCCCGGCCCACCTGACGCCAGCCGCGGCGGTGAAACGCATCGCCGTAACCCGACGCCCCCCGCGCATTGATCTGCAGCACCGCATAGCCGCGGCTGGCGAGAAACTGGTTGAAGCTGTCGTACGTCCAGTACGCGCGCGACCAGAAGCTCTCGTTGACCCGGACCACGAGCGGCAGCCCCTTCGGTTCCCGTCCCGGCGGAATCGTGACGTATCCCTGCAGCTTCAGGCCGTCGCGGGTCACGAACGACACCGAATAAACCTCGGCCGATCGCGCCGGATCGACCCAGGGCCGGGCGGCGAACAGCGGCTTCAGCTCCGCCTTCGCCCGATCGAACTGGAAGTAGACGCCAGGATTGCGTGGCGAGGAGGCGAGCACGACGAGCCGGTTCAGGTCGTCGCTCAGGCTGACGACGCTGTTCACCGTACCGGGCAGCGCCTGGTCGAGCGCCTGCTGCGCGCGCGCGAGCTCCGGATGCAGCCAGAACGTGGCCGGCTTGTCCGCGAGCCAGCGGACGCCGAGCAGCTCCCGCCCGCGGGGCGAAAGCACCAGGCCGGGCAGGATGTCGAAATGATCATGCGCCAGCACGAGCTCGGTGAACGACTGCCTCGCCAGGTCGTAGGCATAGAGCGCCCACCGCCCGTTCTCGTCGGGGCGCGTGAGCCACAGGGTCCCGCCGTCGCCCGAAACCCCGTGCACCCGCACGGAGTAGAGCACGTTCTCGAGTCCGGCCAGCGCCTCCCACGTCCCCGCCGCCGTGCGGCGCTCCACCGCGAGCCGGCGGCCGTCGTCGCGCATGCCGGCGACGAGCGCGCCGTTCCGGTCCATGAGCCAGCCCACGATG
>CALFZM010000183.1 GCA_937952235.1 uncultured Opitutia bacterium
GTTCACAGCGGCTTGAGGACAAGCCGCTCCACCGTTCAGTGCGGTCGCACGCGCCCGATCCGGGATTCGCGCGGCCCGCTCACCGCGTTCCCTTAGGCAAGGCCGGCAGGGTCTTCAGGTAGGCGTACATCGCCTTCAGCTCGACGTCATCCATCCGGCCGAAACCGATCGGCATGATCGGATTGATGGCGGAACCGTCCGGCCGCTTGCCGGTGCGAATCGCCGCGATGAAATCCGCCTCGGTCCACCGGGCGACGTTGCCGCTCGCGTGCGGCGTGAGGTTGGCCGCCTCGGGCCAGTCGGGCGGCCCGACCTCGATCTTGCCGCCGGCCAGGTTCGGGCCGTGGCAACCGAGGCAGGTCGCCGCGACGTAGCGGCCGTATTCCACCGTGACGCCGGGCGCGACGGGTTGCGGATTCACCTTGCCGTGATCGATGAGCGACGCGGGCAGCTTGATCTTTTCCGTCGCCACCAGCACGCGGGCCACCGGGCCGAGCTCGATTTTCACGCGTTCGCGATCGACCGGAGGCACGGACTTCAGGAAGGCGATCAGCGCGCCGAGATCGTCGTCC
Source organism: uncultured Opitutia bacterium (assembly GCA_937952235.1). Classification (GTDB taxonomy): domain Bacteria; phylum Verrucomicrobiota; class Verrucomicrobiia; order Opitutales; family Opitutaceae; genus ER46. The sequence continues at coordinate 573 of CALFZM010000183.1, forward strand.
GCCAGGTGCTGGTACTCCTCCGCCGGCATCAGGAACAGCGCCGCTCCGTCCGGCGCGACGCCGTGCCGGATCGCGCGAACCCAATCGGCATCGGTCCACGCGGCCACCCGGCTGCCCCGTCCCCGCGTGAGATTGGGGCCGTACACCCGGCCCATCGCGCCGTCCTCGATCACCCGCGCGCCGCCAAAGTCCGCGCCGTGACACTCGTTGCAGCCGCGGGTTTGCGCCAGATGACGTCCACGCGCGAGTGCCGCCGGATCGTCCGGCAGCGCGACGGCCTTGGGCGTGACCGAAAACCGTCGATCCAGCCGCGCACGGCTGGCGAAGTGAACCCACGTGGCGGCGACGGCCAGGAGCAAGGCAAGACCACCCACTCCGGCGATGAGAAGCTTGAGGAAGCGCGACATGGCGGCGATTCATCCGGGACGAAGCGCAGCCCGGCAAGCACGGGCGCTTTCGCCTTTCGCCCCGGGTGTTCCTCCGCTCCTCGGGCACCCGCCGCCCCTTTCCCGTCCGCCCCCGGCCGGAATTCGCTCTTCCCTCACTCCCCCAATCCCTGTTCGCTGCTGCCCTTTGTCCATGTCGCCTGCCCAAGAAATTGCCCGCCGACGCACCTTCGCGATCATCTCGCACCCGGACGCGGGCAAGACCACGCTCACCGAAAAGTTCCTGCTCTACGGCAATGCCATCCACCTCGCGGGCGCGGTGACGGCGCGGAAGAACCAGCGCGCGACGACGTCGGACTGGATGGAGCTGGAGAAGCAGCGCGGCATCTCGATCAGCTCCACGGTGCTGCAGTTCGATTACCAGGGCTACGCGGTCAACCTGCTCGACACGCCCGGCCACAAGGACTTTTCCGAGGACACCTACCGCGTGCTCACGGCGGTCGATGCCGCGCTGATGGTGATCGACGCCGCCAAGGGCGTGGAAACACAGACCCGCAAGCTGTTCGAGGTCTGCCGCCGTCGCGGCGTGCCGATCTTCACCTTCATGAACAAGTGCGACCGGCCGACGCGCAACGCGCTCGAGCTGCTCGACGAACTCGAGACCGTGCTCGGCCTGCAATCGTCGCCGGTGGTGTGGCCGCTCGGCAACGGGCCCGGCTTCCGCGGCGTGTTCGACCGGCGATCGCGCGAGGTGCACCTGTTCGAGCGCGTGCCCGGCGGCGCGTACCAGGCGCCGGTGAGCGTCACCTCCCTCGACGACCAGGCGGTGCGCGAGAAGCTCGACGACCACACCTACCACGAGGTCACCGAGCAGCTCGCGATGCTCGACGGAGCGGGCCATCCCTTCGACCTGGACGCGGTGCGCGCCGGGCGCCAGACGCCGGTGTACTTCGGGAGCGCCGTGAACAATTTCGGGATCCAGCTCCTGCTCGACGGATTCCTCCACGACTCGGTGCCGCCGGCGCCGCGCCGCAACGCCGCGCCGGCGCCGAAGCCGCGCGGCGACAGTATCACGCTGCCAGATACTGCGCAGAGCGAAGGCCCGGCCGGCGCGTCGTCCAGCCTCCCGCTCGTGCCCGTCGACGATCCGCGCTTCTCCGGCTTCGTCTTCAAGATCCAGGCCAACATGGATCCGAAGCACCGCGACCGGATCGCCTTCATCCGGATCTGCTCGGGCAAATTCGAGCGCGACATGACCGTGACGCATCCGCGCAGCGGCCGGACCATCCGGCTCTCGTCGTCGCAGAAACTCTTCGGCCAGGAGCGCGAGACGGTGAACGAGGCCTGGCCCGGGGACGTGATCGGGCTCGTCGGCCATGACGTGCTCGGAATCGGCGACACCCTCACCGAGGACAAGGCGATCGTCTACGACGAGATCCCCCGTTTCCCGCCCGAGGTGTTCACCTACATCTCGAACCCCAACGCCGGCGACGCCAAGCGCTACCGCGCGGGGCTGGAGCAATTGCTGCAGGAAGGCGTGGTCCAGGCTTTCACCGCCCGTCACGCGCCGCCGGGCGCGACCCTGCTCGCCGCGGTCGGCCCGCTGCAGTTTGAAGTCGTGCAATGGCGCCTGCAGAGCGAGTACGGCGCCGAATCGCGCCTGACGCCGACGCCGTGGACGCTGTTGAAATGGATTGAGCCCCACCCCGCGCTGCAGGACACGTCGCGGCTGATCGTGGCCACGGGCGTGAGCTTCGGCACCGACAAGTTCGATCATCCCGTGGTGCTGTTCCCGAACGAATGGACGCTGCGCTACTTCAACGAGAAGAATCCGGAACTGAAGCTGCACGACCTGCCGATCGAGCAGACCCGCGGCGGCTGACGCTCCATCCGGGAACATGAGCGCCCGGTCCATCCCCTGCAATGGCTGTGGGAACCGCTCGAGACGGAGCCGACCTTCGTCGTGCGCGCGATGTTCGGCGCCAAGTCCGTGTATCTCGACGGCAAGCTGATGCTGTGCTTCTGCCACGGCGAGGCGCCCTGGCATGGGGTGCTCGTGTGCACCGACCGCCCGCACCATGCGGCCCTTCTGGCCGACCTGCCGGCCCTGGCGCCGCATCCCGTCCTGCCGAAATGGCTGTACCTGCCCGCGGACACGGACGATTTCGACCGCGTCGCGCCGCGACTGGTGGCGCTCGCCCGGCGCCGCGACCCGCGCCTCGGTGTCACGCCGAAGCCGCGGAAGAAGAAGCGGCGAACGGAACGACCGCGCTGACCTCACGCGGCGTCGCGCACCTCCCGCCCGCCCCACGGTAAAGTCACCGGAATCTGCTCGCGCCGCCGGACTGAAACGCTCTCTTACGCGCCCATGACTTTCACGCTGCGTCTCGTCTGCCTGATTCTCACCCTTTGCCTGGCGGCCTTGCCGGCCGCCGAGACGCGGAAGGCGCCCACGCGACCCGCCGGCCCGGCTGCGACCTACAAGGCCGCCATTGTCGTGGACGCGGCGACCGGACAGGTGTTGCACGAGGAGCGCGCCGACACCGTCACGCCTCCGGCCAGCATGACGAAGCTGATGACCTTCGCCGTCCTGCACGACCAGATCGCCGCCGGTACGCTGCGGCTGGATACGCCCGTGAAGATCACCGCCGCGGATTCGAAGATCGGCGGAACCCAGGTCTACCTCGATCCGCGGGAGACGTTTCCCGTGGAGGAACTCATCTACGCGATGATGATCCAGTCGGCCAACGACGCCGCGCAGGCGCTGGCCCGTGCCTCCGCGGGCTCGGTCGAAAGCTTCGTCGCGCTCATGAACGCGAAGGCGGAGCAGCTCGGGATGAAGCAGACCCGTTTCCGCACCCCGCACGGCCTGCCGCCGTCGTCGCGGCGCGAGGCCGACGGCGACCTCACCACGCCGCGGGACTTCGCCGTGCTCTCGCGCCACCTCGTGCAGCATACCAACGTGCTGGCCTACACCTCGGTCGCGAAACGCGACTTCGGGCCGCAGCGCAAGCAGGGCCCGATGCGCATGGAGAACCACAACAAACTGCTCGGCAAGGTCGACGGCGTCGACGGGCTGAAGACCGGCTTCACCAACGCCGCCGGCTACTGCCTGAGCGCCACCGCCCAGCGCGGCGGCCGCCGCGTGATCCTCGTCATCATGGGAGCCCTGGGGCCGGGCGGGCAGTTCGATTACGGCCGTTCGCGCGACGTCAAGGCGGTGGAGCTGCTCGAGCGCGGTTTCGCGGCGCTGCCGGCGATCGCGTCGCCGGTGAAGCCGGCCGCCGCCGGAGCGGCGCCGTCTCCCACGCCTTCCGCGGAGCCGCTGCTCAAGCCGGCGCCCCGGGAGATGCCGGCGGAGGAACCTCCGGTCAAGCTGACCATTCCCAAACGGTAACGCCGCCCTCCGAGAAAAGGCCGGCCGTCAGCCGGCACGATGCCGTTGGTGGAGCCGCCTGTCCCCAGGCGGCTGCCGGTCGACAGCCCGGTCCTTAGCAGCTCGAGGACAAGCTGCTCCACCTCGCAGCGCAGCCGTTCTCATGACAGATTTGAAGGCCGATGGCATGTGCCCGCTCAGTGGGCGTGCCCGTGGTCGAGGAAGACGACCACCAGCGCGAGCACGCCGAACACGGCGGCGAGCAGGCCGGACTCATAGCGCTCGAAGCGATTCAGCCGGAACCGGTCGAAACCGACGAGGGCGAGCCAGGTAAAGAGCGCCATGCCCGCGAGGGTCGCGACGAAGAGGATCGCGCTGAGGACCCAGAAGCCGGTCCAGCCGAACTGCACGCCGGAGAGGTAGATGCCGAGGAACGCCTCGCAGGGCGAAAGCGTGAGCATCATGAACAGCCCGCCGATCGCGGTCCACTCGCCCACGTGGCGGGCGACCAGCGGGCTGGCCTGCATCTCCTCGTGCCAGTGGCTGGGCACCTTCTCCTCCTGGCACGCTTCGCCGGCGTGATGATGCCCGCCCGGGGGATGGTGGTGACACACCCCGCGGCCCGTGAGCTGCCGCCACAGGAAGTAGAGGGCGAAGCTGAACAGCAGCCCGCCGACGATCCAGGGGAAGGCCTCCACCTTCTCCTCCAGCTTGAAGCCGAACCACGCGATCGCGAGTCCCAGCCCGCTCGTCAGCAGCACGTGGCCGAGCCCGGCGAGCAGGGTGACGGCGAGGGTCTTGCCCCGGCCCCACTCACGCGCGCGCCCGACGAGCACGAACGGCAGCCAGTGCGTCGGGATCGCGGCATGAAAGAACGCCACGGAAAACCCGGTCGCTGCGACGGTCGTGAGGACGGTGGATTGCATCGGGAAAAGGGAAGCCAGCACGCGCGGTTCGGCGCTGTCGACGTTAACCTAGCAAAGTCGTCAATCCCCCCCGCGGCGGAAAATGGTTCTCGTTCTCGGGCGGCGAAAGCATTCTCTGGTTCGCTTTCCCGCCACCATGCCGACCGTGCCCGCCCTGACCGACGTCCGCGCCTACCTGCTCGGCCTGCAGGACGCCATCTGCAGCGCCCTGGAGGCGGAGGACGGCGCGGGCCGGTTCCGGACCGATGCGTGGACCCGGCCGGAAGGCGGCGGCGGCCGCACGCGGATCCTGGCCGACGGCGGCGTGTTCGAGAAGGCGGGCGTGGCTTTCTCGCACGTGCAGGGTACGAAACTGCCGCCGTCCGCGACGGCGCACCGGCCGGAACTCGCCGGCCGGGCGTGGGAGGCGCTGGGCGTTTCGCTCGTGCTGCACCCGCGCAATCCCTACGTGCCCACCTCGCACATGAACGTGCGCTTCTTCAGCGCGGGACACGCCGACGGCGGCCCGCCGGCGTGGTGGTTCGGCGGCGGCTTCGACCTCACGCCGTACTACGGGTTCGAGGCGGACGCCGTGCACTGGCACCAGGTGGCGCGGGACGCGGTGGCGCCGTTCGGCGCCGGGCTGTATTCGCGGTTCAAGCACAGTTGCGACGCCTATTTCTTCCTCAAGCACCGGCAGGAACCCCGCGGCATCGGCGGCCTGTTCTTCGACGACTTCAACGAGCTCGGGCCGGAGCAGTCGTTCGCCCTTCTCCGCGCGGTGGGCGACGCCTTCCTGCCCGCGTACCGGCCCATCGTGGCCCGCCGCAAGGCGACGCCGCACGGCGAGCGCGAGCGGCAGTTCCAGCTCTACCGCCGCGGCCGCTACGTGGAATTCAACCTCGTCTGGGACCGCGGCACGCATTTCGGCCTTCAGAGCGGCGGACGCACCGAGTCGATCCTCATGTCGCTCCCGCCACTCGTGCGCTGGGACTACGACTGGAAACCGGCGCCGGGCTCGGCGGAGGCGAAGCTGTACGAGGTCTTTCTCCAGCCCCGCGACTGGGCCGGGCTGGACGCCCGCGCCTGAAAGGCGCGATGCGAGCCCGCGAACCCCGTTCCACGAATTGAAAGTGCAAACGCCGCCACTGCCATGAACAGCCTCTCCCGCTTCCTCGCCGCCTGTGCCTGTGAGCCGCTCGATCGCCCGCCGCTGTGGGTGATGCGGCAGGCGGGGCGCTACCTGCCGGAATACCGCGCGCTGAAGGAGAAGACCTCGTTCCTCGAGATGGTGCGCACGCCGAGCCTCGCGGCGGAGGTCACGCTGCAGCCGCTGCGCCGGTTCGCGCTCGATGCGGCGATCCTGTTTTCGGACATCCTCGTCATCCCCGAGGCGCTGGGCCAGGGGTACCGCTTCCGCGACCAGGGCGGGATCGAGATGGCGTTTCGCCTGGAAACGCGCGCCCAGGTCGAGGCGCTCGGACCCGTCGACGCCGTGCCGGAGCGGCTGCACTACGTGCCGGAGACGCTGCGGCTGCTGAAGGCGGAACTGGCCGGCACGCGGGCGCTGCTCGGTTTCGGCGGCTCGCCCTGGACCCTCGCCACCTACATGGTGGAAGGAGGCAGCTCGGACGAATTCGAGCGGATCAAGCAGCTCTTCTACACGGACCGGGCGACGTTCGAGGCATTGCTGGAGAAACTCACGCAAGCCCTGATCGTGTACTTCCAGGCGCAGATCGCCGCGGGGGCGGACGCGATCCAGATCTTCGACTCCTGGGGCGGCATCGTGGCCGGCCCGGACTACGAGGCGGCCTCGCTCCGCTGGATCCGCGAGATCGTGGCGGCGCTGCCGCGGGAGTTTCCCGTGATCCTCTACGCCAAAGGGACGGCCCCGCACCTCACGGACCAGGCGTTCACGGGCGTGCGCGTCCTGAGCCTCGACTGGACCAGCGACCTCGCGCTCGTCCGCCGCGCCCTGCCCGACAACCTCGCGCTGCAGGGCAACCTCGATCCGGTCCTGCTGAACACGACGCCCGAGATCGTGCGCCACGAGGCGACGCGCCTCCTGGAGTCGATGCGCGGCACGCGCGGCCACATTTTCAACCTCGGCCATGGCATCACGCCGCGCGCGAAGATCGAGTGCATGCAGGCGCTGGTGGACACGGTGACGGGCTGGAAGTAGCGCGGCGCGCGGCGGCGGCGGCCAATCCGCCGACCACCCTTGACTCTCCTCTGGTCCGACCTAGCCTCCGCCGCCTTCCAACGGCATGGCGCAAGACCTGAAAGACACGCTGCAGCTTCCGAAAACGGACTTCCCGATGCGGGCGGGTCTGGCGCAGCGCGAGCCGGGCCGCGTCGCCCACTGGGAGAAGATGGGGCTCTACGACGCCCTCCAGCGCAAGCGCGCGGGCGCCGCGGCGTTCGTGCTGCACGACGGTCCCCCCTTCACCAACGGCGACGTGCACATCGGCACGGCGCTGAACAAGGTGCTCAAGGACACCGTCAATCGCTACAAGTCCATGCGCGGTTTCCGCACGCCGTACGTCCCGGGCTGGGACTGCCACGGCCTGCCCATCGAGCAGAAGGTCTCGCGCGAGATCCAGGAGAAGAAACTCACGCTGACCACCGCCGAGCTGCGCGCCCGCTGCGACGCGTTTTCCGAAGGCTGGATCGCGAAGCAGACGGCGCAGTTCAAACGCCTCGGCGTGCTCGCGGACTGGGCGCACGAGTACAAGACGAAGGCGCCGGAATTCGAGGCGGATATCGTCCGCACGTTCGCCTCCTTCCTGGCCCGCGGGCTCGTGTATCGGAGCAAGAAGCCGGTGTACTGGAGCATCCCGTTCGAGACCGCCCTCGCGGAGGCGGAGATCGAGTACCGGGACCACGTGTCGCCGTCGATCTGGGTGAAGTTTGCCGTGCCGGTCGACCAGGCCGCGAAGTTCGGCCTGCCCGCCGACAAGCCGCTGTCGGTCGTGATCTGGACGACCACGCCCTGGACGCTGCCCGCGAACCTCGCGATCGCGGTGCATCCGGAAGTCGAGTACGTCGTGGCCGACCTGGGATCCCAGCGGATCGTCGTGGCCGGCGCGCTGCTCGGCGCCGTGCTCAAGGCGGCGAAGTTCGAAGGCCAGCCCGGCGTGGAGCGCACGCTCAAGGGCGCCGCGCTCGAGGGCCTCGCACCGCGGCATCCCTTCATCGATCGCGCCGCGCCGGTCGTGCTGGCCGACTACGTCACGACGGAGAGCGGCACCGGGTGCGTCCACACCGCGCCCGGTCACGGCGCGGAGGACTATCAGACCGGTCTCCGGTACAAGCTGGAGATCTACTGCCCGGTCGGCGACGACGGCCGCTACGTGGACGACGGCCGCATCCCGGCGGACCTGGTCGGGCTGACCACGCTCGAGAGCGTCGAGGACCTCGCGGCGAAGAAGACCTCGCCCGCCAACGTCGCGGTGCTAAAGAAACTTGATGCGGCGGGCGCGCTGCTCGCGAAGGAACGGTATCCGCACAGCTACCCGCACTGCTGGCGTTCGAAGACGCCGATCATTTTCCGCGCGGTCGACCAGTGGTTCGTGGCGCTCGACCAGGACGGGCGGCGCGAGGCGGCGCTGCGCGAGATCGGCGCGATCGCCGGGCATCGCGGCTGGATTCCGGCCCACGGCGAGGCGCGAATTCGGGGTGCGGTCGAATCGCGGCCGGACTGGTGCATCAGCCGGCAGCGTTCCTGGGGCGTGCCGATCCCGGCCTTCTACGACAGCGAGAAACGGCCCTACCTCGACGCGGGCGTGGTGCGTGCGATCGCCGACAAGTTCGCGCTGCATGGCACCAACTGCTGGTACGACCTGCCGCCGGCGGAACTGCTGGCCGGCGTGAACCTGCCCGCGGGGTGGCCGGCGCCCTCCGCCCTCGCCTGCGGCCGCGACACCCTCGACGTGTGGATCGACTCCGGCAGCTCCCACGCCGCGACGCTGCGTCGCGGCCAGGGCGGCACCCACTGGCCGGCCGACCTGTACCTCGAGGGGAGCGACCAGCATCGCGGCTGGTTCCAGTCCTCGCTGTGGACGAGCGTGATCGCGTACGACGCCGCGCCCTACCGGGCGGTGCTGACGCACGGATTCATCGTCGGCAAGGACGGGAAGAAGATCTCGAAATCGGGCCAGTACGAGAAGCCGCCGACCTCGGACAACTACGTCGCGCAGTACGGCGCCGACGTCATCCGCTGGTGGATCGCCTCCCAGGATTTTCGCGAGGACATCCGCGTGTCCGACCTCGACAAGGACCTCAAGAATCCGAGCAGCATCCTCAACGTGGTGGCGGAGAGCTACCGGCTGGTGCGCAATACGCTGCGCTACCAGCTCTCGAACCTGTTCGATTTCGATCCGGCGAAGGACGCGGTGCCGCTGGAGCGGATGGACACCCTCGACCGCTGGGCGCTGCACCAGACCGCCGCGCTCGTGCGCGACTGCACGGCGGCCTACGAGGCGTACGAATTCCACCGCGTTTACCAGCTCTGCAACCAGTTCTGCTCGGTCACGCTGTCGGCGGTTTACCACGACATCCTGAAGGACCGGCTCTACACGCACGGCACGCATTCGCCGCTGCGGCGCTCGTCGCAGACGGCGATCCACCATGTCTTCCACGCGCTCGTCCGCGTGCTGGCGCCCGTGCTGACCTTCACGAGCGACGAGGCATTCTCGTTTGCGACCGCGAAAGCCGAGTACGGCGACGATTCGATCCACCTGCAGGACTGGCCCGTAGCGCCGGCGGCGTGGACGAACCCGGAACTTGAAACCGAGGTGGCCGGGCTGCTCCGGGCGCGGACGCAGGTGAACGAAGCGATCGAGCCGGTGCGCGCGGCCGGCCGGCTCGGCAAGTCGCTCGACGCGGCCGTCACCCTGGCCGCGGCACCCGGCGATCCGCTGGCCGGTCTGCTGGAAAAACACCGCGATTTCCTGCCGGAGCTTTTCATTGTCTCGCGCGTGACGCTCGCCAGCGCGGCGGGCGCCGGCGCTGGCGCGTTGACCGTCACGATCCAACCCTGCGCCGAACTGGGCCTTGTCCGCTGCCCGCGGTGCTGGCGCTGGGTGCCGGCGCTCCAGGCCACGGCCCATGGCGAAGTCTGCCCCCGTTGCGCGGAGGCTTTGCCCCATTAGCTTGCTTCACCCCCAACTCCCCCATGGCCAAGAACCACAAGTCCCACGCCAAGAAAGCCGCCCCGAAACCCGCTGCGAAGAAAACGCCCCCCGCTCCGGCCCGGCCGGCGCCGGCGAAGATGACGAAGGCGGCACCGGCGAAGCCGGCTCCGGTCAAACCGGTGGCGAAACCCGCGGCGGGCAAGGCCGCCGTCGCGAAGCCGGCGGGCGGCGCGTCCGCGAAGCAATCAAACATCATGGAAAAACCGTCGAAGAAGACCGCGCTGCGCGACAGCATCCTGAAACGAAAGTCGGCATCGAAGCCGATCGCTTTCAGCCTCGATGAGGTGCGCGCGATTGCGCAGACCGTCACCAGCAAGACCACCACTCCGTTTCCGAAGACCGCCACCGGCAAACCGGCGCCCGCGAAAGCCGCGGCGGCCGGACCGGAGAAGGTGAAGCCGCAGCACGTCAAGGCGGCCTCGCTGGCGGACATCCTGGGCTTCAATCCGAAGAAGGGGAAGCCGGCCGAGAACCTCGCGGAAAAGGACGTGCCGGAGAAGTTCAAGCGCTACTACAAGCTGCTGATCGACCTCCGCGCCCATTTGACCGAAGGCATCGAGCGGCACTCGGAGGAGACGCTGAAGCGCTCGGCCAAGGACGATGCCGGCGACCTGTCCGCCTACGGCCAGCACATGGCGGACGCGGGCACGGACACGTTCGACCGGGACTTCGCCTTGAGCATGGTGGCGAGCGAGCAGGAGGCGCTTTCCGAGATCGACGCCGCCATCAAGCGCATCCACGACGGGTCGTACGGCGTGTGCGAGATCACGCAGAAGCCCATCGCGAAGGAGCGGCTCCTGGCAGTGCCGTTCACGCGCTATTCCGCCGAAGCCCAGAAGGAGCTCGAGCGGAACCGGCATCGGACCCGCACCCAGGCCGGACTCTTCGGAGAGCTCGGCGAGGAAGGTGGCGGCAAGATCATGGACGAAGACGGCGGCGACGAATGACGCCGCGCGTGGAGACCCGGGCGCGCACCGACGGCGGTTGAACTTCGGGCGGAATCCAGCGCGTGAATTCGACCGATCCAGCCTCGCCAACCTCGCGCCCCGCCCCCGCGGGGGCGTCCGCACCGCCCTCTGACCAGTCCGGTTCGCCCTCCCCGTCGCAGCCGGCTCGCCCGTTGCGGCAGCGCCTGCGGGCCTATCGCACGCTGTGGGTCCTGGGCCTTTCGGTGTTCGGCCTCGATCAGCTTACCAAGCTCTGGATCGTGGCCCGCGTGCCCTTCGACCCGCTGCATTCGCACGGCGCCGGCGCGGACATCGAAGTCATTCCGGGCTTCTTCTACATCATCCACGTCGGCAACACCGGGGCGGCGTGGAGCATGTTCTCCGGCCGGAGCATCACCCTCGCGATGCTCGCCGCGGCGACCCTGGTCGCGATTTATTTCTGGCGGCACTCGCTCGGGCTCAAGCACCCGGTCTCGCAGGTGTGCTTCGGCCTGCTCTGCGGCGGCATCGTCGGCAACCTCGTCGACCGGATCGTGCACCAGCACGTGATCGACTTCATCGACCTGCATTTCGGCAACTACGTCTATCCGACGTTCAACGTGGCCGATTCCGGCATTTGCATCGGCGTGCTGCTCTACCTGTGGCAGTCGCTCCGCGCACCGCGGTAAGAGGTGGCCGGGCCGGGAGCGCGCCGAGGGGCGCACCTGCCGGCCGCCCTACTCCACGTTGGCCATCTGCTCCCGCACGCGCTCGAGTTCGTTCTTCAGCTCGATGACGGCGCGGGCGATCGTCACGTCGTTGGCCTTGCTGCCGATGGTGTTCACCTCGCGGCCGATTTCCTGGAGCAGGAATTCCGACTTCCGCCCGATCTCCCCGGCGGACCTCAGCAGGGTGGCGAACTGCTCGAGGTGGCTGCGCAGCCGCGTGATCTCCTCGGTCACGTCGCAGCGGTCGGCGAACAGCGCGATCTCGCGCAGCACGCGCTCGTCCGCCAGGTCCAGCTCGAGCCCCGTGTCGCGCAGCCGCTTCATCAACTGCTCGCGGTAGTTGACCGGCACCTGCGGCGCCCGCGTGGCGATGCCCTCGACCAGCCGGTGCAACGACTCACTCCGCCGAATGAAATCGACGAGCAACGCCTCGCCTTCTTTCGCCCGCATCGCGGCGAAGGCGCGCAGCGCGCTCTCTACGGTGTCCGCCACGACCGGTTGGACGGCCTCCGCCGCGGGAAAGGCGTCAGCCCGGCGCTGGGAATTCGCCACCTGCCAGAGCAACTCGGGCGTCGGCTGGAACGGCACGTTCTCGCGCGCCGCGAAGTCCCGCAGGCGCGCGAGCGCGGCCGCCGCCGCGGCCTCATCCCAGGTCGCTTCCATGCCGGCGCGCGCGCCGGTCACCTCGAGGTCGACGTGCACCTTGCCCCGCGTGGCGTGGCGCCGCACCTGTTCCCCGATCGAGGCCTCGAGGCTTTCCCACTCCTCGGGCAGGCCGATGGTGAGATCCAGCGTCTTGCGGTTCACCGAACTGACCTGGACGGTGAGCGAAAGGTTATCGATCGCGGACGTCGCCCGCCCGTAGCCGGTCATGCTCTTCATGGCCGGGAGGTTGAGCCCGAATCGTGCGGATGGCGCGGCTTTTCTCGGCCCGGCCCGCGCTTTGTCCGCAACGGGCCTACAACCGGACGCCCAGCATCTTCGCGACCTGGTTCACGTCCTTGTCGCC
>CALFZM010000184.1 GCA_937952235.1 uncultured Opitutia bacterium
TTGAGGACAAGCCGCTCCACCTTTCATTGCGGCCGTTCCAGGGGTGATTTGAAGGCCAACTGCATGAGTTGGCTCAGGGCTTGCGCGCCGTGATCACGCTGCGGTCGGCCGCGGTGGGCAGGTGGCGCACGTCCCGGAAACCGGCGGCGCCGAGGAGCGATTCCATTTCCGCGACCGAGTAGCACTTGCCCTCGGTGATGTTCATCAGGAGCGCGGAATATTTCGCCACGGGAAGCGGACCGGTCTTGGTGGCGTTCACGTGCGCGTCGTGGACCAGGAGCATGCCACCCAGAGTGAGCGCGGCGAAGGAGGCCGCGAGCAACGGCGCCACTTTGTCGACGTCCCAGTCGTGCAGCACATTCGAGAAAAGATGAACGTCGTAACCGCCGGGCAGCGGATCGGCGAACATGTCACCCGCCTTCACGTCGACCTTCGCCTCGGACTCGCGCCGGCGGATCATGGTGCGCGCGATGTTGTCGACCGGTGGACGCTCGAGCACCGTGGCGGTGAGATGCGGGTGGCGGGCCACCAGCGTGCACGCGTAGATTCCCGAGCCGCCGGCGATGTCGAGCAGCCGCGTGTGTCCGCTGAGGTCGAGCTTGTCCGCGAGTGCGGCGCCCAGATAGCGGCCGCGGCAATCCATCGCGGCGGTGAACGTGGTCGCGAATTCGTCCGTCAGCATCGCGTCGCTCCACGGCTTCTCGTGCCGGTAGCTGCCCCAGTTCGCGGGGTGGCCCGTGCGCAGGACCGTGACGTAATCGCGCACGACGGGACGCTCCTTCAGCGAGCCGAAATAGGGCCCGATGAAGAACGGCGAGGTCCGGACGAGATGTTCGCGGGCCAGCCCCGTGAGGTGAAGCTCGCCGCCCTGCTTGCGCTCGAGGTAGCCCTCGGCGGCGAACAACGTGAGCATCACATCGAGCGGCCGCGTCGCGAGCCCGAGGCCGCGCCCGATCGCCTCGGGGGTGCCCGGGCGGTCCGCCAGCCAGGTGAAGAAATCGAATTCCGTCAGCGCCGCCGTGAGCAGGTCGACGGCATAGAGGCCGTCGCGCTGGCGGTAGATGTCGAGCGGATCGGTGGCGGGCAGCGAGGTGAGGTCCATGCAAGGGGAGAGTTAGGGCGGGACGATGCAATCAGAGCTGTCTGCGAAACACCCGGATTACACGGAAGAGCATCGGGTTTCCGTGTCGTCGGTGTGTTCCGTGGGCAACCTCTGCGGTCGGTGGCTGCATTTCAGATTTCAGCCCCGGTCAGCTAGGCCTGATCGGCGTCGTGGTATGCCTTCGGGAACGTCAGCAGCCCGATGATCTTCTCGAGGGCCTTCAGTTTCACCTGCGAGCGCTTCCACTTCGCATCGACCTGGAACTCGACCGGCACGCCCTTCAGGTCCTGCTCGAGCACGAAGGCGAAGACCTGCAGCCGGCCCTGCTTCACCGCGCAGACCACTTTCCAGAACCGGCGGGGGAGCTGCACGTCGGTGCCCTGGAATACGGGATCGTCGGCGGCGAGCACCGGCCCGGCGAAGAGGCAGAGCTTCTCGGTGTCGGCCTGGGCGGCGATGAAGTTTTCCAGCCCGCCCCACACGCCGCCAAGGTTGGAGCGATTGTAGTCGCCGCGCTGGGGCGAACAGTTGGTGACGTGGAAGGTGTCGCCGTTGGCGCGTTGCACCTGGGCGAAGCTGGTGCCGAAGCAGACGTCCTCGCGCCGCACCAGGTGCCCCTTGTCGAAGGCGCCGTGGTCGTTCGTGTAGAACCGATCCGGAATCTGGAATTCCTCGCTCACGCGCGGATCGAGCACCCACTTCTCCTGGTCGTTGTCGCCCAGGCCGGTGAGTTCCTTGCGCGTGTACTTCCGGCCCGGCTCCGGCCGGGTCGCGGCCGTGCTGCCGTCGACGTTGGCCGCCGCGTAGAGGGCGAGCCGGCGCGTGCGGTGCAGCGCGACGCTGAAGTGCTCGTAAGGGATCGTCTTCCGGCCGTCGCGCATCGGCGCCACGAGTTTCGCGCTTCGCACCCGGGGAAGCGGCGTCGAGACACCGAGGAATTTCGGGTCGAACCCGCGCCGGTTGCGGTAGTCGCGATCGATGATGGGCTCCTTCATCGCTTCCGCGGGACCGCTGCCGTCGGCGGCGATGGGAGCGGGCGCGGGCGTCGACGGCGACCCGGTTAGCCCGGCGACCGAGGTCCCGAGCAGGTGCCACGCGCCGGAATCGACTTCCAGCACCAGCGAGCCGACCACGATGCGGCCGGAGGGGGCCGGGGCGTCGGCACGGGCCGGGCCGGCCGGGAGGCCGGCGGCCGCGCGCGCGTAGGCGGCCGACAGCACGTCGCCGCCGGCTTGCGCGGCGCGCCATTCCTCGAGGCAGCCGTTCTGCTCGGTGGCCTCGGCCGCGAGCGTGCCGCAGATCCGGCTCACGCGGATGCCGGCATTGGCGATCCAGTCGATGTCGGCGTCGTCGGCGTCGGCGGGCTGGTCGACGCGGCGTCCGTCCTTGAGCACCACCTGGCCGCCCTCGCGGCGCGGCACGCCGGCGTGGTGCAGCGCGACGACCTGGAAGCTGTCGTTGAAGACGGGCGAGCCGCTCGAGCCCTGCGCGGTGTCGCTCACGTACCAGAGCACGTCGGGATCGTCGATCTTCACGCACTGGTTCTCCCGCATGGCGAACTGCCGCCGGCCGCCGCCGGGATGCTGGATGATGTTCATCCATTCCTTCAGGAGGATCTTGCCGGTCTCGGCGATGAGGCGGTGATAACCGAAGGCGGACAGCGCCATGCGTCCGTCCTCGCTCTTCGGCTCCACCGCGACCACGGCGTAGTCGAGCGCGGCGTGGTTGAAGAAGAACACGTCCGGCCGGAGGCGGAAGCGGTGCGACGGTTCGGGACGGCCGGCGACGTCGTAGCGGAAGTTGAATTCCGCGATCGAGGGCTCGGCCTCGGCGGCGGAGCCGAAGACGTGCTCGTTGGTCAGGAGCAGCCGCGGCGAAATCATGAAGCCCGTCGCGCTGCCGCGCTCGTGTCCCGAGGGGCTGCGCAGGGCGATCCGGCAGACGGGCATGGCCGCGAGGAGCGCGCGCTCGAGATAGAATTCGTCGACGAGGTCGTTGGCGCCCATGAGCCGCTCGAGTTCGCGCTCGGTCGGACGGGTCCCGCCCTGGTCGAGGAAGCCGGCGCGTCGCGCGATCCGGGCCGGGTCGCGCACGGGGTCAAGGTGGGGCGCGTAGTCGAGCGCGCGATGCTGGAGCGTGCGGGCGGACAGCCGCTTGCTCCGGCGTTCAACCGCGGTGACGAGGCGGGTGGGGATGATCATGGGGCGCGGCCCAGTCTCGCCGATCCGCCGCGTTTGGAAAACAAAAAGCCCGGGCGTGAGCGCCCGGGCGGGGAAGGATTGCCGTGAGAACGGCCGCACTGAAGGGTGGAGCGGCTTGTCCTCAAGCTGCTGCGG
>CALFZM010000185.1 GCA_937952235.1 uncultured Opitutia bacterium
CCGGTGATCTCGTCGAAGGCGAGCAGGCGTTCCCCTGCCCGCACGTGATGGCCGGTGCGGACGCACTGCACTTCTCGTCCGTTGATGATGCGCGTCTCGAACTGGCCGGTCTGGATCTTCTGGTGCACCGCCGCCTGCAGCGCCTGCACCGAATAGGGCCGCTGGCCATGGCCGAAAAATGCGTCGTAGATGGCCCAGTCAAAGTCGAAGTCCATCGGGAGCTTCACTTTCACCTCGGAGGCGCCGACGATGAGCGTGTATTCGCGTACTTGAGCCGGCAGCACGAGCCACGAGCGGCCGGGAACGATCCGGCAGTTCACGATCTGGCGCGTCTCGCCGAAGACCGGCACCAGCACCTCGCCGTCGGCCGGCGCATCGAGCCGGTGCGGCCACGCACCGAAAGCCAGCAGTCGCGCCGCGACCGCCACCGGACCCGGTTCATCGGCGGGCTTGTGAAATACCTCCGGCGTCATGCCGTTGTACGTCGGCCACATCGAGTTGGTCGGAATCTTGAACGGCTGCACGAAGTACGTGCGGATGCCGAGGATCACGATCGCGGCGACGAGAAAGAACTCGATGTTTTCGACCAGCGCGGTCTTGGGATAAATCGATCCACCCGTACGGCGCATCACGTCCTCCAGGCGCTCGATCCCCAGCTTCAGCTTCTCGGGTCCGGCCCGCTCCTTCACCAACGCGCGCAATTCGATCGTGCGCTGGTGCAGCTCCTCCACCTGCGCCGGCGGGAGGACATCGCGACGATAATGATAAACCTTGTCGGCGAGCTCGAGCCAGTTGCCCGCGTTGTCGCGCATTTTCTTTTCCTGGGAGGCGAAGAAGCCGAACATGGGAGGAGGCGGGCGTCGTGGCGGTCCGGAGTCAGTTGTTCTGCAGCACCTTGATGAAGGCGTCCGGCGGAATCGAGACCTTGCCGATCTGCTTCATCTTCTTTTTGCCTTCCTTCTGCTTGTCGAGGAGCTTGCGTTTGCGGCTGATGTCGCCGCCGTAGCACTTCGCGGTCACGTCCTTCCGCATCTCGCGCACGTTGTCCCGGGCGATGATCTTGCCCCCGATGGCAGCCTGGATGGCGACCTTGAACATCTGCGGCGGGATGATCTCCGCGAGCTTCTCGCAGAGCTCCCGACCCTTCGATTCAGCCTTGTCGCGATGCACGATGCTGGCGAAGGCGTCGACCGGGTCTCCGTTGATGAGGATTTCCATCTTCACCAGATCCGAGGTCCGGTAAGCGCCCAGTTCGTAGTCCATCGAACCGTATCCGTGCGTGATGCTCTTCAGCCGGTCGTTGAAATCGACCAGGATCTCGTTGAGCGGCAGCACGCACTTCAGCATCACGCGATTCATATCGAGCGTGTCGGTGTGATCGCAGGTGCCCCGCTTCTCCATGATGAGCGAGAGGATGTCGCCCATGCTGTCGTTGGGAATGATGATCGACGCGCTGATCGTCGGCTCGCGGATCTCCAGGATCGTGCCGGGATCGGGCAGGTTGATCGGATTGTCGACCTCGATCAGCTCGCCGCCATGCGGGAGCACCTGGTAGACCACGCTCGGATAGGTGGAGATGATCTCCACGTCGTGCTCCCGCCGGATGCGCTCCTGGATGATTTCCATGTGCAGCAGGCCGAGGAAACCGCAGCGGAAGCCGAAGCCCAGCGCGACCGAACTTTCCGAAGAGTAAACGAACGCCGAGTCGTTGAGCCGGAGCCGGCCGAGCGCCGCCTTCAGCTTCTCGTAATCGTCACTTTCCAGCGGATACAGGCCGCAGAAGACCATCGGCCGGACCTCCTTGTAACCCGGCAGCATCTCGGACGCAGGCTTGTTGGCGATGGTAATGGTGTCGCCGATCTTGATGTCCGCCGTCGTCTTGATGTTTGAGACGACGTAGCCGACGTCGCCGGCCCTGAGCTGGTCGACCTTCACCATCTTCGGCGTGAACACCCCCACCTCCTTCACCTCCGATTTCACGCCATTGCTCATCAGCAGGAGCTGTTCGCCCGCCTTGATCGAGCCGGAGAAGACGCGGACGTACGAGATGACGCCGCGGTAGGAATCGTAGAGCGAGTCGAAGACCAGGATGCGCGTCTGCGTGTACTCGGTCCAGCGCGGGGGCGGGACGCGCGCCACGACCGCCTCGAGAATATCCTCGATGCCTATGCCGGCCTTCCCGCTGGCGAGAATGGCTTCCTCGGCCGGAATCGTGAGGATGTCCTCGAGCTGCTTGGTGCAGAGTTCGAGGTTGGCGCTCGGCAGGTCGATCTTGTTGATGACGGGGATGACCTTGAGCTTCTGGGAAAACGCGAGGTGGGCGTTGGCGACGGTCTGGGCCTCGACCCCCTGCGCCGCGTCGATCAGCAGCACCGCACCCTCGCAGGCGGCGAGGCTGCGCGAGACTTCGTAGGAGAAGTCGACGTGGCCGGGCGTGTCCATGAGGTTAAGCTTGTAGACGTGCCCGTCCTTCGCCCGGTAGTTCATGGTCACGGGGTGCGACTTGATCGTGATGCCCCGCTCCTTCTCGAGGTCCATGGCATCGAGGTGCTGATCGGTCATCACCCGCTGCTCGACCGTATTGGTGAACTCGAGCAGCCGGTCGGAGAGCGTCGTCTTCCCGTGGTCGACGTGCGCGATGATGCAGAAATTGCGGGTGCGTGGGGCGGACATCGGATCAGGCGGTCACGTCGGAAAACTCGGCGAAGCTGCGCACGGGCCAGGTCTTGTCGGTGCGACGGGGCAGACCCGCCAGCACCCCGCCCGGCCCGAGTTCCCAAAACTCGGTGGCGCCGGCGGCGACCGCCGCCCGCATGCAGTCCTCCCAGAGGACCGAGGAAACGACCTGTCGCACCAGGGCGGCCTTGATCGCTTCAGGGTCCGCCACCCCCTGGCCGGTCGTGTTCGTGAAAACGGTCCAGCGAGGGGCGGAGAAAGGAATCGCTTCGAGAAACGAGGCAAACGCGACGCGCGCCGGCTCCATCAGGCGCGAGTGGTACGCTCCGGCAACGTTCAGCGGCATCACCTTCTTGATGCCGCGGTCCTTCGCCGCCGCGACCGCGGCGGCCACCCTGGCTTTCTCGCCCGACACGATGATCTGTCCGGGCGCATTGAAATTGGCGGCCTCGATCTCGAACTCGCGGCAGAGTTCCTGCACCTTCGCGCGTTCCTCGCCGATCACGGCCGCCATGCCGCCCGAGGTTTGTTCGCAAGCAGCCTGCATCAATCGGCCTCGCTCGGCAACGATCCGCAGTCCCGTGGCGAAGTCGAACACGCCCGCTGCGGCATACGCCGTGACCTCGCCCAAGCTGAGCCCCAGTGCCTGTTGCGGCTCTCCCTCCGGTATTCTACCCGCTTCGCGCAAGCTTGCCAGCAGTGCCAGGCCATGAACGAACAGCGCGGGCTGGCATACCTTGGTCTGCGTCAACTCGGCCTCGGGACCGTTGAAGCTCAATTCCCTGACACTCCACCCGAGCACGGCGTCCGCCTCATCGTAAATCGCCCGGGCAGCGGGAGATTGCGCATAGAGCGACTGTCCCATCCCGACCTTTTGGGCGCCCTGCCCCGCAAATAAAAGTGCCAGTGCCATGCTTGAAACCGGCGACACAATCGCCCGCCCCCCCTGAATCCAAGCCCTAAAAACGCTTCAGGGGTTTGAAATACTTCTCGTCGGCATTGGGCCGCACGAAGTCAGGTACCCGGCTGGCCGGAGCAGGAGCCGGCGCCGGTGTCGGCGGCGCCATTGCCGGGGGAGCGCCGGGCGCAGCCGCTGAGGGCGGTGGCACGGGCGCAGATGTCGCGACCGGAGCGTTCAAACCGGCCAAGAATGGATTCTCGCGCGGCTCAGGGCGTGTCGCGGGAAGCCGGGCCGGCAGCAACGGATCGCTCCCGCGCGCCAGCGAAACAGCCGGAGCGAAGGCCTCGCTGCGCGCGGAAGTCATCGCTTCCGCCGTGCCCGGCAAGAGCGGACCTCCTTCGCGCGACGACGGAGCCTGCAGCAGGGCATAATCCTGCGGCGTCATCCATCCTTCCAAAAAGGCATGAAGCGGATTGTGCACGGCGGATGCCGCCCGATCCTGTGTCTCCGGCTCCGTTTTCTTGCCGCTGTCTCGCTCCGTGGCGCGCGACTCTGCCGGCTTCCCCGTCGCGAGTTCCGGACCGACCTCGCGTGCCTCCAGGTCCGGGATCCGTTCCCCACGGGTTCGGTCCCGGTCCCGAGGAAGGCCGCGGCCGGCTTCCGGCTGCTGCATGGCGTCGAGAAGCCAGTTCGGGCGGGCAGCGCCGGAAGTGGGATTCAACCGCGCCGGGGCGGAGGGACGCGGCGGCGTCGGCCCGCCGTGCCACTCCGGCGCTGAAAGCCGCGGCAGTGCTCCGGCCGGCGCGGGCGTCGGGTCGGGCCCTGACTTCAACTGGCGCAGTTCTTCCCGCGTGGCATCCAGCGTCCTCGGAGATTCTCTGCCTGCGGGGCGATGGGCGTCTTCGGCGGCGCCTCCCACCAGCGCTCCGAGCAGATATGATCCCCACCAGCGCCAGACGCTCCCGCGGCGGCGAAGGGACTTTGTCGGCGCGGTGGATTCCGGAGGCGGCAGGTCGCGGTTCATCGGCTCTGAATCTGCCCGCCACCATGACGCGCTTTCGCCGCGCGTAAAGCCCTGCCGATGTTCTTCAGGACTTGATGAAGATCCCGCGGAGATTCATCTCGAGCTGCTGCGGGTTGGGCGAGAACTTCAATCCATCCTGCTTGCTGATGATGCCGGCCTTCACCAGCCGGTAGATGTCTTTGTTGAACGAGAACGTGACGGAGTCGGCGTTGCTTTCGAGCAGCGTCTGGATCTTCTCGTTTTGGCCTTCGAGGATGAGGTTCCGCACGGTCGCATCGGCGTGGAGGATCTCGTTGGCCGGCACGCGACCGTTGCCCTCCAGGGTCGGGATGAGCTTCTGGCAGATGAAGCCGCGCAGCGACCCGGCGATGGCGCGCCGGGCTTGGACGACCTCCTCCGCCGGAAAAAATTCGAACAGCCGCGTCAGCGATTGCGCCACCGTCGCCGCGTGCATCGTGGAGAAGACCAGATGGCCCGTTTCAGCCGCGCTGATCGCCGTCTCGAACGTTTCGCGGTCGCGCATTTCGCCGATCAGGATGATGTCGGGGTTCTGGCGCAGCACGGACTTGATCGCTAACTCGAAGTTGGGCACGTCGAGCCCGATCTCCCGCTGCTGGAACAGCGACTTGTCATCCTGGAAGGTGTATTCGATCGGATCCTCGATCGTAACGATGTGCTTGTCGAAATTCTGGTTCACCCAGTTCAGCATCGCCGCCATCGTCGAGCTCTTGCCTGAACCCGTCGCACCGCAGACCAGCAGGATGCCGTCCTTGGCCTGCGCCAGCTTGATCAGCGCGTTCGACGTCTCCCCGAGGTTCAGCTGCTCGAAACTGGGCACCGTGCTCTTGATGTGGCGGAAGACGATGCTCACCAGTCCGCGTTGGTGAAACGCGTTGACGCGAAACCGCCCCACCCCTTCCGCCGCGTACGCGAAATCCACCTGGCCCTCCGCGTCCCACTTCGGCCGGAAAATGCGCGGCACCTGCTCGCACACCCACGCCTCCGCTTCCGGACACGAGATGGGATCCATGTCAACGGGCTTCAGCTTGCCCGCGATCCGCACGTAACCGGGCTTGTTCGACTTGATGATCACGTCGCTCACTCCGCTGTCCACAGCGAGCTTCAGCAGGTCATTGAACATCTCCGTGTGCGCGGTGAGGTCTTCGGTCATGGACATGGGCAGAAAAGCGTTGCGATGTGCCTAGTTCGCCGTCGTCTGTTCGGCAAGGCTCCAGTACCCGTTTTACATTCATGAAACTTCGTCCGCTCACCGGTACCATTACCGCGCTCGCCACGCCGTTCCGCGACGGCCAGGTCTCGTACAAGGACCTCAAGCAGCTCGTCGCGCACCAGCTGAAAGGCGGGATTGACGGACTGGTGCCGGTGGGAACGACCGGCGAATCGCCCACGCTCAGCTATGAGGAGCACATGGAGGTGATCCGTTTCGTCGTCGCCGAGGCGCGCGGGCGGGTGCCGGTGATTGCCGGTACCGGGTCGAATTCCACGCACGAAGCGGTGGAGCTCACCCGGCTTTCGCACGAAGCCAAGGCGGACGCGATGCTCGTGGTGGCGCCCTATTACAACAAGCCAAGCCAGGAGGGCCTGTTTCACCATTTCTGCGCCATCGCCGAGACCACCGACCGGCCCATCGTGCTTTACTCGATTCCCGGTCGGTGCGGGATCGAGATCGGAGTGAAACTGGTGGAGCGGCTGCGTGCGCGCTACCGCCACGTCGCATGGATCAAGGAAGCCGGCGGCAGCGTCGACCGCGTCGACCAGTTGAAACAGGCGCTCGGGCGCGATCTCACGGTGCTCAGCGGCGACGACTCCCTGACCCTGCCGTTCATGGCGGTGGGCGCGGAAGGCGTGATCAGTGTCGCGTCCAACCTGTACGTGCGTGAGATCGGCCGCATGGTGCGGCTCGCCCTGGCCGACGACTTCGCAGCCGCGCGCAAGCTGCATCGCCGGCTGTATCCGGCGTTCAAGACGCTCTTCATCGAGCCTAATCCGGTCCCGATCAAGGTGGCCCTGGCACGCGCGGGGATCATCGCCTCGGCGGAGGTGCGCTCGCCGCTGTGCGCGATGGAGCCTGGCAACCTCAAGACGCTCGAGCAGGTGCTCGCTCGCGTCGGCTGAATTCCGTCATGTCCCTCCGCATCTTGATCAACGGCTCGCGCGGCCGGATGGGCCAGGCCGTGGCCGCCGCCGCCGGGGAAATGAATGTCTACATCGGCGCCCAGGCCGACGTCGGCGACGATCTCGCCGTCGCGCTCGCGCAGTGCGACGTCGTGGTCGATTTCAGCGCCCACACCGCCACGCGCGCCCTGCTCGAAGCCGCGGTCGCGCAGGCCAAACCGGTCGTCCTCGGCACGACCGGGCATGGCGTCGCCGAAAAGAAGGAACTGCTCGCCCTCGCCGCCCGGATCCCCTGTGTCTGGGCGGGAAACTTCTCGGTCGGAGTGAACTTGCTGTTCGCTCTCACCCGTCGCGCCGCGGCGGTGCTCGGCGCCGACTACGACGCGGAGGTGGTGGAAATGCATCACCGTTTCAAGCAGGACGCTCCCAGCGGCACCGCGGCGCGCCTCCTGGAGATCATCCTCGCCGAGCGCGACCTCGATCGCAACGCCCTGCGGCACGGCCGGGAAGGGATCACCGGTGCCCGGCAGCCCACCGAAGTGGGCATCCATGCGCTCCGCGGCGGCGACGTCGTCGGCGATCACACCGTGATCTTCGCCGCGCTGGGCGAGCGCCTCGAGTTGACGCACAAAGCCAGCGATCGGGGCATCTTCGCCCGCGGTGCCCTGCGCGCCGCGCAGTGGGTCGCGCGGCAGCCCGCGGGGGTTTACGACATGCAGGATGTCCTCGGGCTGAAATAGTCCCGTGGCGCCGCTCGCACCCCGCCCAGCGTCATCCTTCGGCCCCGGCATTCCAACCGCATGATCATCTCGATCGAGGGCACGCTCGCGGCCGCGACTCCACTCCACGCCGTGGTGGAACTGAACGGCTTCGGGTACGAGGTGAATATCCCCGTGACCACCGCCGAGCGGTTGCCCGCACCCGGTGCGAAGGTGAAGCTCCACACGCTCGTGATCTATCGCGAGGATGCGCAGACCCTCTATGGCTTCGCCACGGTCGCGGAGCGGGACTTTTTCCGGCTCATGATCGAGCACGTGACGGGCGTGGGCCCGAAGATGGCGCTTTCGATCATGAGCCGCCTGTCGCTGCCTTCGCTCGAGGGAGCGATCCGGGCGGGCGACGTCGGCACCCTGGCCAAGTGTCCGGGCATCGGTCGCAAGACCGCGGAGCGGCTGGTCGTGGAGCTTCGCGGAAAGCTGGGCGCCGGCGGGGCAGTCGAGACCCCGGCCACCTCCGTCGGAACAGCCGAGGCTGCCACGGGCGGAGATCACCGCGACGCGGTCGCGGCGCTCATCTCGCTTGGCTATAAGGCAGCCGATGCGGACCAGTCCGTCCGGCGCGCGGCCCTCGCCCTGGGTCCGGCCGCCACGACCGAGGCGCTGATCAAGAAGGCGCTGGCGGGCTGACGTCCGTGGGAAAGGGCCCGCGGGAACTTCCGTCGGGCCCGGATGCTTGATCACCCGAGGGAGACTGAAGCTTGGAGCCGGGGGCAGCGGGGGTTGCAGCTTCGCAGGCAATAAAAAAGGCGGCGCTCGCGCGCCGCCTCGAAAGGAAGGCAGATTACTTCACGAATCGAAATGTGACCATCTCCTCGGCCTGATCCGATGGCCGGGGGTGCGCGGGAGCGGGGCGCTGTCCGAGCGCACGACCTTCGATCACCAGCCGCTCGCTGAAGGTCAGCGAGGGGGATGCCGCAGGACGATCGGGCAGCGGAGCCAGCTGCATGGCTTCGAGCCAGGCCAGTTGATTATCGGCCTGACGCACGGCCGCCGCACGGACGGCTTCCGCCTGGGTGCTGCCCGTGAGAAAGAGAGGATCGCCCATCAGCGTGGTGGAGCCGGCGACCACGGCTTTATCCGCCGAGCCTGCCACGGCCACGAGCCCTCCCTTGGATACAGGACGAGCGACCTCAGTCGCTTCCGTGGGAGCGGACGGAGAAGCCTGGGTGGGCGCGGCGGCCACGGTGTCGCCGCTCAACGGCGGCGTGTCGGGAGTACGCCTTCCCATCATCGCCACCAGAGCGACGCACGCCGCCGCCACCGTGACACCTATCCAGACGGGGCGACGCTGCGAACGTGCGGCCGGCTCGAACGGCACCACCTTGCGGTCGGCCTCTGCCGGCGCGACGTCATCGGTCGCGAAGTCGCTGGCGATCAGCTTGCACGCCTGCTGCATGCGGCAGTACTGCCGGTAGATCCGCCGCCGATCCAGGTCGGTCCGAATCTCGTGCTCAAGTCTCGCCGAGTCAGCGGCGGAGATCTCGTGGTCGAGGTACAGATTGAGCAGTTCGATGAACTCTGAATCTTTCATTTGAAGTCCTCGCCGAGTTTCGAACGCAGGCTTTCGCGAGCGCGCGCAATCCGGCTTTTTACGGTGCCCACGGAGATGCCGAGGATGGCGGCGATCTCTTCGTAGGATAGGTTTTTGATATTCCGCAAGACGAGGATCTCACGGTGCTTGGTGGAAAGCCGGTCCATCGCCTTGCCGATCCGGGAGACGAACTCCTGCGTCACGGTGATGTCGTCGGGGGACTCGACTTCGGCGGGAATCACGTCGGCGAGGGTCATGTCGTTCTCCGCACTGACCGGTGCGTCGATGGACACGGATTGGTCCCGCTTGCGCCGCCACCAGTACCAGTAGCGGTTGCGGGCGAGGTTGGTGGCGATCTGGTAGAGCCAGGTCGAAAAGGCGGAATCGCCGCGAAAGTTGGCCAGCCCGCGGTGCGCCCGGATGAACGCATCCTGCGTCACTTCCTCGGCGTCCTGCTGGTTGCGCAGGAGCTGGTGCACCATCGAATAAATCCGATCCCAATAACGCGAGACCATCTCGTCGAAAGCGGACTGGTCCCCGCCTTTGAAACGGTCCACAAGGATGCGGTCGAGGGCGACTTCTTGCGCTTTGGCAGACATGCGTTCTGCCTCGCTCTGATGACTGTACTGCTGAAAAGTTCCCACGATCTGAGCGCGAGTTCGGGTGGATACCACGTAGGGGCGGCCGGTCAATGGCGGTGCACAGGTGTCAGGGGAGAAATTTCTTGCAAACGGTAGACGCAAAAACCCATTTTGACTCTCTGGCTTGGTTCGCGGGGGTCGATAGCTCAACGGTAGAGCAGCGTCCTTTTAAGTCGTTGGTTCTGGGTTCGAATCCCAGTCGACCCACCACTAAGTTTTCCCCCTCAATTACTTTATGAAACGACTTGTGATCATCGAAGACCAGACAGCCATTCGCGAGATGCTGGTCGAGATTCTTCGGCTCGACGCCAATTACCAGCTCGTTGGCGAGGCCGGCGACGGTCAGTCCGCGTTGCAGCTGTGCCTCGACACCAATCCCGACGTTTGCGTGCTCGATGCCAAGCTGCCGGGGCTTAACGGGGTCGATATCCTCCGTCGCATCAGCAAGAAGCTGCCGCAGATGCGGGTGCTGGTCTTTTCTGGTCATGAGAATCCGGTGCTCGTGCGGGAGATGCTGGAGGCGGGCGCCCACGGGTTTGTGGAGAAGACCGCCGGCTTGTTTGAATTCAAGAAGGGACTGGAAACCGTGGCCAACGGCGGGACGTACTTCGGGCCCGCCGTGGCGGCCTTGCTGCGAAACGTGGTCGCCAATCCGGCGACGAGCAGTGCGCCTGACTTCCTGACCGATCGCGAGCGCGAAATCCTCCAGCTCGTGGCGGAGAGTCACAGCACCAAGGAAATCGCGGCGAAGCTCGGCATCAGCGTGAAGACGGTCGACAACCATCGCACGAATTTGATGCGGAAATTGAATCTCCACGATGTCGCCAGCCTCACGCGCTACGCCCTCGAGGTCGGTTTGATCGAGCCAAAGAAGACGGTCTGAGATTCCGCCCGTAAAAGCCTTGCGGCGCTGACTCGGGTTGCGCCATAGCACTTACCTCTTTCCGCCGCTCCCTTTTTAGTTCCTCTCATGAAACTTGCCTCGAAGAAATTCTGCCTCGTCGTCGCCGGCGCCGCGCTGCTGCTCGCGGGCTGCACCAAGAAGCCGATGCGGCCCGATCCGAGCCAGACCGCGCTTGGGCTTACTCCCGGCGGCGGAAACATCAACTCCACCGTGACCGATGCGAACCTCGGCGGTGCCGGCCTGCCGGCGGAACTCGCGGGGCGCGGGGATGGTTTCGACGTCAACAACCAGAATCGCAGCGCGCTCGAAGCCCAGACGGTTTACTTCGACTTCGACAGCTCCGCCATCAAGCCCACCGAGCGTGAAAAGCTGAGGGCCGCGAAGGACTACCTCGACAAGAATCCCGGCTTCCGGTTGCTGCTCGAGGGCCACTGTGACTGGCGCGGCACCGCCGAGTACAATCTCGGCCTGGGCGACCGTCGCGCCAATGCCGTGAAGCGCTACCTCCAGTCGCTCGGCGTCGGTCCCGACAAGCTGGATACGTTGTCCAAGGGAAGCCTCGAGGCCATGCGCAACGCCGACGCCGCCGGGATGCAGAAGGACCGGCGCGTCGCCCTCGTCGTGGTCAACCCGGCGGGTGTCCCCGCCGCGATGCCGGCCGCCGCTCCCGCGCCGTTGCCGGCTCCGCTCTGAATTAAACTTGGCGGCTGAGTTCCCGCCCTGCGTGCCCCGGTCCGAGAGGCCGGGGCTTTTTATTGTCTTCAGCCCGCCGTGCGGCACGCGCACGAAACGGCCGCGGCGGCCGGTCATGATTGACCACGCCGGGTTCTTCGTTTTGGTGGACTCCCGGTCGGTGTCGTCTGTTTTCAACCCCGAGGGTCCCGCCCCCGCATTCCCCCCGCATGAAATACACGCTGAACGTCAACGGCCAGTCCCGCATGGTGGACGTGGCGCCGGATACCCCGCTGCTGTGGGTGCTCCGCGACAACCTTGAACTGAGCGGCACGAAATTTGGCTGCGGCGTGGGCCAGTGCGGCGCCTGCACCGTGCACCTCAACGGCGTGCCGGCCCGCGCGTGCATGACCCCCGTTTCCACCGTGGGCCGGATGCGCGTCACCACGATCGAAGGCCTCGCGGCGGAAGCGGCGCGGCTGCATCCCGTGCAGCAAGCCTGGTCCGAGCTGGACGTGGCCCAGTGCGGTTATTGCCAGGCCGGGCAGATCATGACGGCCGCCGCGTTGCTGAAGGACAATCCTCGCCCCAACGACCAGGACATCGACGGCGCGATGGCCGGCAATCTGTGCCGCTGCGGCACGTATCTCCGCATTCGCGCCGGCATCAAGCGGGCCGCCGAGATCGCGGGCGGAATGAAGGAGGCCTCGCAATGAACGCCCCCACCCTCTCCCAGCCGGTCGGCCGGCGCGATTTCATCAAGCTCTCGGGCCTGGCCGGCGGCGGCCTCGCCCTCGCGTTTTACCTCCGGTCCGGCGGCGAAGCCCGGGCCGCGACCTCCGGCGATTTCGCCCCGAACGCGTTCGTGCGGATCGCTCCCTCCGGCGTGGTGACGATCGTGTCGAAACAGCCCGAGATGGGCCAGGGCGTGAAGACGTCGCTGCCGATGGTGATCGCGGAGCAGCTCGAGGTGCCGTGGCAGGGCATCCGGATCGAGCAGGGCG
This sequence comes from uncultured Opitutia bacterium, assembly GCA_937952235.1. Taxonomy (GTDB): domain Bacteria; phylum Verrucomicrobiota; class Verrucomicrobiia; order Opitutales; family Opitutaceae; genus ER46. Next base: position 12,269 of record CALFZM010000185.1, read on the forward strand.
ACTTCGACCTGCAGAAATACGGCAACCAGAGCGCCGGCGGCAGCAATTCGACGCCGAACAATTACGACCAATTCCACCTCCTGGGCGCCACCGTGCGCACGATGCTGGTCGCGGCCGCGGCGCAGACGTGGAAGGTGCCCGCGGCGGAATGCCGGGCCGCCGAGGGCGCCGTGTTTCACACCTCGGGCAAATCGCTCAAGTACGGCCAGCTCGCGGCCACGGCGGCGACGCTGCCGGTCCCGGCGAAGGAGGCGGTGAAGCTCAAGGATCCGAAGGATTACAAGCTGCTCGGCCGCCGTATCCCGCAGATCGATACCCGGGCCATCGTCACGGGCGCGCCGCTCTTCGGCCTCGATGTCCGGCTGCCCGGCATGCTCTACGCCGTCTACGAGAAGTGCCCGGCGTTCGGCGGCAAGGTGCTCAGCGCGAACCTCGACCAGATCAAGGCCCTGCCCGGCGTGAAGGACGCCTTCGTCTTCGAGGGCAGCGGCAAGGTGAAGGAGCTCGTGCCCGGCGTCGCGATCGTGGCCGAGTCCACCTGGGCCGCCTTCAGCGCCCGGCGCCAGCTCAAGGTCACGTGGGACGAGGGCAAGGTGGCCGGCGAAAGCTGGGACGGATTCGTGGCCGAGGCCCGGCGGAAGGCCGCGCAGCCGGGTCGCGTGCTGCGCAAGGACGGGGACGTCGACGCCGCGCTTGCCGGCGCGGCGAAGGTGGTCTCCGCGGAGTACCTGTATCCGTTCATCTCCCACGCCAACCTCGAGCCGCAGAACACGACCGCACACTGGAAGGATGGCGTGATGGAAGTGTGGTCGCCGACGCAGGTGCCGGCTACGGCCGCGGGCATGGTCAGCCGCGTGCTGAAGATTCCGGAAAACAAGATCGTGCTGCACATCACCCGGGCGGGCGGCGGCTTCGGCCGCCGGATCAGCGCGGATTTCTTCGTCGAAGCCGCGGCGATCGCGCAGCGGGTGCAGGCACCGGTCAAGCTCACGTGGTCCCGCGAAGACGACCTCAGGCACGATCATTACCGGCCCGGCGGGATTCATTTCCTCCAGGGCGGGGTCGACGCCGGGGGCAAGGTGATCGCGTGGAAGAACCATTTCTTCACCTTCGGTGAAGGCGGATCTCCCGGCAGCGGCGGCAATCTCAGCGCCGACGAGTTTCCCGGCCGTTGGATTCCCCACTTCAAGTCCGAGCAGACGATGTTCGATACCGGCTGGCCGATGGGGCCCTGGCGTGCGCCCGGCAGTTGCGTGTTTGCGTGGGTCTTCCACAGCTTCATCGACGAGCTCGCCCACGCAGCGGGTCGGGATCCGCTCGAGCTGCGTCTCGAGATCCTCGGCGACCGGGACATGATGCCCAGTTCCGGCGGCGGGACCAAGGGTGGCGGCGGATACAACGTGGCGCGCATGCGCAACGTGCTGAAGTTCGCCGCGGAAAAGTTTGGCTGGGGCAAGAAGAAATACGCCCGCGGCCAGGGCGCCGGACTCGCGTTTCACTTCAGCCATCGCGGGTACATCGCCCAGGTGGCGGAGGTGACCGTCGCGAAGGACGGCCAGCTCCGGGTCGATCGTTTCGTTTCCGCCTGCGACATTGGCGCGCAGGTGGTCAACCTCAGCGGCGCCGAGAACCAGGTCGAGGGTTCCGTGGTCGACGGGCTCGGCACGCTGATGACGCAGGAGATCAACATCGAGCGCGGCCGGGTCACCCAGTCGAACTTCACCGACTATCCCTTGATCCGCATCACGGAGGCGCCCCTGAAGATCGAGACGTACTTCCTCAAGACCGATCACCCGACCACGGGTCTCGGGGAGCCTGCGCTTCCGCCCGTGGCACCGGCCATCTGCAACGCGATCTTCGCCGCCACCGGCAAGCGCGTGCGCCAGATGCCCCTGTCACGAACCGATCTCCGCTGGTCCTGACCGGCCGCGCCGTCGCTTTCTGACCTTTCCGGCGTCACCGCGGCGGCTGCGGGACGCAGGCACGCGCGCATTTCATGTCGGGCCCGCGCCCGGTTTCCCCGCGGCATGCCCCGTCCTACAGGAGCAGCTCGCCCTGCTCCGCTGGCGCCGCGGCCGCTCCCGGAAGAAAGGGACGGTAACGCTCCAGCCAGTCGTCGAGTTTGGCGGCGTAATAGTCGGGGTCGTACGGCTCGCCCGGATCGTAACGCGACAGCGGTCGCGCCCGCTGCCAGTCGCTGGCTTTTCCCTTGGCCCGCGCGGTGATGTAATACGTCACGCGTTCACCCATGCGGGGACGCGGCTCCAGTTGCAGGGCCGCCTCGGCGGCCGCCCGGCGCGGTTTGCCGCCGCCCGCTACGAAGCGTTCGTACGCGTCGGGATTCTGACTCAGCGTCTCGCTCTTCGCCAGGTCGGCCGCCGGCACTTCGCGGGCGGCGAGGCGCCGCCGGTAGTCTTCCACCAACGGCAGCGGCGACTGCGGCTCCGCGCCCAACAGAAAATGGATCAGGTGGTCGGTGAGCCGCTTCAGATAGGGCTCGATGCCGCGCGAGCGAAGGGCGCTGCCCCGGAGCGTGACTTTCTCGCCATCGTAGAGCGCGTAGTTTTTCGCCTTGTAGCAAAACATCGCCTCGTAGCGCCCGTCGAACTCGAGCTCAATTCCCTCCGGCAGGATCGGCGCGACGCGGGCCAGCAGCGCTTCCGGCGCGGAAAAGAACTCCTCCGTGGCGAGATAAATGCCGTCGGTGTCCGCCTCGAGGATGGTCCCGCCCTGGCGCGCGAACTCGTCGATGAGCGCCTGCAGCAGTTCGCGCCCGCGCTGGGTCACTTCCGCGGCCAGCGCGCCGTCCCCGAAGCGCGCGCCGGAGAAGCCGAGGTAGCCGTAGAACGAGTTGATGAGGATCTTGAAATTGGTCTGCCGGGCCTGGGCCTCGGCGCGCTCCTCCGCCGAGGGCGACTGCCGCGCGAGCTGCTTGTAGCGCAGCCGGTACTCGCGCAGCCGCGCCAGCAACGGCACGAACACCCCGAGGGTGTCGTTCGCCGGGTTCCGGCCGATGTGCAGCAACAGGCTCGGATAGAGCGACGCGACGTCGAAGTGCAGCACGTGACGGAAGACTCCCTCGCGGAAGCTGCGCGTGTAACCGCCTTCGAACGGGGCGATGGCGGGCGGCACCGGACACGACTGCCGCGCGTGGTAGTACTCCTCCAGGAACAAGAGGTCGATCTTCGCCGTCGCGCCCCGGAGAGTCGCATCCTGCAGCAGGAGCGGAAACGTGCGCGCCTGCTCGAAATACGTGGGCAGGAGTTGGTCCGCGATGCCCTGCGTCTCCCGCAGGTCGTCCTCGAGGTAGGCACAGAAACGCGCGCGATCCGACGCAAAGGCGTGCTGGATGTCCGATCCCGCGAGGTAAGTCCGGTCGCTGTCGTCGTTGGTCACGCCGAAATAGAGGGCCGCTTCCTTCAGGCCGTAGGACGTCATTTCGCGCGAGGTGATGTCGTGCAGCTGCACGAGCAGATAGGTATCGACCACGGCGCGCCCCGGCAGGTCGCAGCGGGTGAAATCCACCCAGCGTTCCGCGACCTTCAGCCGGCTGTTCCGAAACGAAGCGTTGCGGCCATAGCGACCCCATGCGCAGGGAAGCTTGTAGCGGCGGCAGCGCTGCCGCAGGTAGTCGAGGTCGAACCGGAAGATGTTGTGGCCCTCGATGACGTCCGGATCCGCGGCCGCCAGCGCCGCCCCGAATTCCGTGAGCAGCCTTCTCTCCGCCTCGTCGGTCATCGCGTCGAGCAGCAGCAATCGGTTGACGCCTCCGCTCCGAAGGCCCACCGCGAGGATCCGGTCGTCCGGCCGGGCTGCATCCGGAAAGCCGCCGGCCGGCGAGGCCACTTCGAGGTCGAGCTGGCACCGCCGCAGGCGCGCGAAGCTCAGGTCGCGGTAGAGCCGTTCGCGCCGCTGCAGCAAAAACTGGCTTTCCCACGGGCGGATCACATCCGCGGAGATGCCGGGCGGAAGCGCGCGCGTGGCCGCCTCGAACCCGTCAAGCTGCTCCGCGTGCAGCAGGTGGCCGAACGGTCCCGTGCCACGCAGGCTTTCCACCGTCGCATCAGCCGGCAGCGGACCCGACAGCGGACCGTTCAGCCAGGCGAAGGGCCGGAAGGTCGCCCGTTCGTCCCGGCGGCCGCCGCCGGCGGTCTCGACGGTGGTGTGCACCGAGCCCGCGTCGTCGATCCACACGCCGCACAGGGACGGTGCCGGCGCGGGTGCCGTCATCTCTCCCGCCCTCCGCTCAGAACGGCTTGGTGTAGACCATCAGCACCGCGACGAAAGCGAGCACGATGGCGATGAGCGCCAGCGCTCCCACCGCGCCGCGCCGTCGGTAGCCGATGCCCGCGAGCGCCATCAATCCGAGCCAGCAGACGAGCTTCACGATGAACCATCCCGGAAATCCGACCTGCAGCTTCGCCTGCAAGCCGAAGCCGGCGATCAGCGCCAGCAGCCCGGCGATGCCGGAGAAGGCGAGCGTGCGCTTGCGCGTGGAGGGATCGGCGGCGAACGCGTAAAACGTGAAGCCGGTCATGACCATCACCGAGAACACATGGAGGATGTAGTAGAACGTGGGAGTCATGCCAGGAGCCGAGCTGAGCGGCGGCAAAGCGGCGGGTCGACACTTTTTGAAACGGTCCGGGCCGGTCCCTGGG
>CALFZM010000186.1 GCA_937952235.1 uncultured Opitutia bacterium
GGCGCGACTGCCTGCACGAGATGCAGCAGTGCGGCGCGATGGCGCTGCCGATCGTCAGCCTGATCAGTTTTCTCGTCGGCCTGATCATGGCGTACCAGGCGGCGGTGCAGCTCCGGCAGTTCGGCGCCGACATCTACGTCGCCGACCTGGTGGGGCTGTCGGTGGTGCGCGAGATGGGACCGCTCATGGCGGCCATCATCCTCGCCGGGCGCACGGGCGCGGCCTTCGCGGCGACGCTCGCCAACATGAAGGCCAACGACGAGGTCGACGCCCTCGAGTCGCTGGGCATCTCGCCGGTGCAGTTCCTGGTGCTGCCGCGGTTGATCGCCCTCGCGATCATGATGCCGCTGCTCGCGCTCTATTCCAACGCCGTGGGCATCCTTGGCGGCATGGCGGTGTCCGCCGGCATCCTGGAGATCCCGCCCAGCGCGTACTGGGTCGAGACGCTGAGCATCGTCGACCTCTCCGACGTGAACTCCGGCCTGCTCAAGGCGGTCGCGTTCGGCATCCTGATCGGGCTCTCCGGCTGCCTGCGCGGGCTGCAGGCCGATCGCAGCGCGGCGGGCGTCGGGCAGGCCGCCACGTCGGCGGTCGTCACCGGCATCCTGCTCATCATCGTGGCCGACGCGCTGTTCGCCGTCGTCTTCAACATCCTCGGCTGGTGACGCCGCGACCATGAGTGAAACCCTGTATCCCGTGCCCGGCAGCGCCCCGGGCTTCGGCCCGGGCGGCGCCGGGCTCCGGCCCGGCGAGACGCCCGCGATCGAGGTCGAGCACCTGCAGGCGGGCTACGGCGAGACGATCGTGCTGCGCGACGTTTCCTTCTCCGTCGCGCGCGGCGAGATCTTCTTCATCATCGGCGGCTCCGGCTGCGGCAAGAGCACGCTGCTGCGGCACCTCGTGGGCCTCAACACCCCGATGCAGGGCGCGGTGAAGTTCCTCGGCCGGCCATTCTCGCAGGGCGACGCCGCCGGCCGGCGGGCGCTGCTGAAGACCTTCGGCATGCTCTTCCAGAGCGGCGCGCTCTGGAGCTCGCTCACGCTGCGGGAAAATGTCGCGCTGCCCCTCGAGGAGTACACCGACCTTTCGCGGCGCGAGATCAACGAGATCGCGACGCTCAAGCTCGGCCAGGTCGGCCTGGCGGGTTTCGAGGATTACTTTCCGGCCGAGATCAGCGGCGGCATGAAGAAGCGCGCCGGCCTCGCCCGGGCCCTCGCGCTGGATCCGGAGATCGTGTTCTTCGACGAGCCGTCCGCGGGGCTGGATCCGGTGACGTCGCGAAAGCTCGACGAGCTCATCCTCCAGATCCGCGACAGCTTCGGCACGACCATCGTCGTCGTCTCGCACGAGCTGGCGTCGATCTTCGCCCTGGCCGACCGCGTGATCATGCTCGACCGCGACGAGCAGGGCATCATCGCCGCGGGCCGGCCCGGCGACCTCGCGCGGAACAGCCCCGATCCCCGCGTGGTCGATTTCCTGCTCCGGGGCGAGCCCCGGGAAAAGCCATGAGGATTTTCTGCTCTTGTCCCTCCGGACCGGCCGGCATCTAACCCTCCACGGGAATGAAGACCAAAGTCAGCCCATCGATCGTCGGCGCGTTCGTCATCGGCGCGATGGTACTGGCCGTGTTCGCGCTGTTCTCATTCGGGGGTGTGAACTTCTTCTCGAAGCCGCAGCGCTTCGTCGTGTTCTTCGACGAATCCGTGCACGGCCTCGACCAGGGCTCGCAGGTCAAGCTGCGCGGCGTGCTCGTCGGCCGCGTGATCGACCTCAACATCCGCTACGATGCCGCGCGCAACCGGTCGGTCATCGCGGTCGTGGGCGAGTTCAGCAAGAACGTCGTCAACGACGAGCGGGGCCTGCCGATCAACGTCTCCGACCGCGCCGAGGTGGAGGGGCTGGTGAAGCGCGGCCTGCGGGCGCGCCTCGAAGTGCAGTCGTTCGCGACCGGCATGCTCTTCGTGGGGCTCGATTTCCTCGATCCGAAGGAACATCCGGTCAATCCCGCCGCCACCGACCCGCGCTACGTGGTGATTCCGTTCGTGCCGTCGGCGATCGTCGAATACCAGGCGAGTTTCACCGAGATCCTCTCCAACCTGAAGAAGATCGATTTCGCGGGCATCTCGAAAGGGTTGACCGCGACCTTGGCCGACATCCGCCGGCAGCTCGATGGGATCGACCTGAAGGGTGTCACCGAGCAGTGGAAGAAAACCGGTGCGCAGATCGAGTCCTTCACGCAGGGGCCCGAGATCAAGCGCACCTTCGACCACCTCAACGCCGCCATCGCCGACCTGCGGGCGACGGTGGCGCGGCTCGATGCGCAGATCGAACCCTCGAGCAAGGACCTGGCGGCGACGCTCGCCGAGGCACGCAAGACGGTGCAGGCGTTTCAGCAGACCGCGACGACGGCCACGGCCTTCATCGCCGCGCACGCCGGCGTGGGCGACGAGCTCGCCGGCACGCTCGATCACCTCAACGAGGCGGCCGATGCCGTGAAGCGCCTGGCCGATTTCCTCGAACGCAATCCCAACGCCCTGATCACGGGCCGGAAGCCGCCGCCGTGATGCCGGGTTCCCTGCTCCCTGTCATGAATGCCTGCCTGCGCCCGCTTCGTTTTCCCGGCCTGGCCGCCGGTCTCGCGCTGCTGCTGGCGTCGGGCTGCCAGATCGTTCCCGAGCCCAAGGCCGATCCCACGCGCTTCTACGTGCTCACCGGGCCGGCGGGTGGCGCCGCAGGTGCCGCCGGCGGGCCGGTCGTGCAGGTCCGCGCGATCGAGGTGGCGGATTACCTGAAGGGCCGGCCGCTGGTCGTGCGGCGCGGCGGGACCGAGATCGAGTTTCGCGAGTTCGCCCGCTGGGGCGAGCCGCTGGAGGCCGGCATCGGCCGCGTGCTGCGCGAGGAACTGCTCGCCCGTGGCGCCGCGGGCGCCGTGCTGCTCCCGGGCGTGCGCCGGGAAAGCGGCCGCGCCCGGTTCGAGCTGGGATTGCGCGTGCTCGCCGCGGAAGGCGGCGCCGATGGCGCAGTGCGGTTCCGCGTCATCTGGGAACTGATGGCGACCGGCAGCCAGGCCTTGGTCGCCCGCGGGGACTTCCAGCCCGATGACCTCCGCTGGGACGGCAAGGCCGAGGGTTCGCTGGCCGCCGGGCTGAGCGCGGCGGTCGCGGGGCTGGCGGGCGAGGTGGCGGCGGCGCTGCCGAAAGGTTAGAGCAGATTCGATGATTCCGTAGCCCAAGCCAAAACGCAAAGGCGCGCGAGGGAGAGCAAAGACTCGCGAAGGAAAACTTGGCGAAACTTCGCGTTCCTGTGCGACTTTGCGCTTGGGTTTGGGCTACAGAATTATTGAACCCCTCTAGGATCCCGCTCGGAGCCAGTTTCATCGACAGCGCTGCCCGGTCGGCGCCGCGGCCGCGATGACCGCAGCCACGAACGGCCAGGCCTTTCCCAAGACCGCGGTCGCCGGCCGGCGGGGCGGTTTCTACTTCAGCGCGGCGGCGATCCGCGCGAGCGCGGTCTCGACGTTTTCACGCGAGTTGAACGCGCTGATCCGCACGTGGCCTTCGCCGCACTTGCCGAAGCCGGCGCCGGGCGTGCACACGACCTGGGCGCGGTTGAGCAGCAGGTCGAAGAACTCCCACGAGTCGCGGCCCGTGTTCACCCAGATGTAGGGCGCGTTGTCACCGCCGATGCAGGCAAACCCGAGCTTGGTCATCGCGTCGCGGATGAGCTTCGCGTTCGCCAGGTAAAAGTTGATCAGCTCGCTGGTCTGCTGCTTGCCGGCGTCGGTGTAGATCGCGGCCGCGGCCTTCTGGATCGGGTAGGCCACGCCGTTGAACTTCGTGGTGTGGCGGCGCGTCCAGAGCGCGTGCAGCGGGTGCGCGTTGCCTGCCGCGTCGTAGGCGACGAGCGACTTCGGCACCACCGTGTACGCGCAGCGCGTGCCGGTGAAGCCGGCGGTCTTGGAGAAGCTGCGGAACTCGATCGCGACCTCGCGGGCGCCCTCGATCTCGTAGATCGAGTGGGGGATCTCCGGATTGCGAATGTAGGCCTCGTAGGCGGAGTCGAAGAGGATGACCGCCTTGTGCTGCCTCGCGTAGGTGACCCAGGCCTGGAGCTGCGCCCTCGTGGCGACGGCGCCGGTGGGGTTGTTCGGGAAGCAGAGGTAGATCAGGTCGGTGGCCACCGACGGCACCGACGGCACATAGCCGTTGGCCGGGGTGCTCTCGAGGTAGGTGATGCCCTGGTAACGGCCATCGACGCTGGCGCCGGTGCGGCCCGCCATGACGTTGGTGTCGACGTAGACCGGATACACGGGATCGGGGATCGCGAGCCGCACGTCCTGCGCGAAGATTTCCTGGATGTTGCCGCAGTCGCACTTCGAGCCGTCGGAGACGAAGACTTCGTCGGCCTCGATCTTGCAGCCGCGCGCCGCGTAGTCGTGCTGCGCGATCGCCTCCCGCAGGAACGCGTAACCCTGTTCCGGTCCGTAGCCCTTGAAGGTGGCGCGCCGGCCCATCTCGTCGGTCGCGGCGTGCAGCGCCTCAAGGCACACGGGCGGCAGCGGTTCCGTGACGTCGCCGATGCCGAGCCGGATCACGGGCTTCGACGGGTTGGCGGCGACATAGGCGCTGACGCGCTTGGCGATGTCGCTGAAAAGATACGAGGCCTTGAGCTTGGTGTAGTTCTCGTTGATGCGGATCATGGCGGCGAAGGTGCGGGACAGGGAACGACGGGCGAAAAACTTGAACAAACGGGGGCGGCCCGGATAGTTCAAGCCCGTCCTTTCCGCGCCCCAACCCTCCAGGCAGCATGCAAAAATTTGAATCCGTGAGCGAGATGCGGGCGGCCGCCGCGCAGTACCGGCGCGAAGGCAGGTCCATCGCCCTGGTGCCGACCAGCGGCGCCCTGCACGCGGGGCACGCGGCATTGATCGAACGGGCGGCGCAGCGCGCGGACGTCGTGGTGGTGTCGGTCTTCGTCAACCCGCTGGCGTTCGGCCCCAGCGACAACCTCGGCCGCTATCCCCGCACGCCCGCGGCCGACGTCCAGTTCTGCTCCGCGCTGCAGGTCGAAGCCGTGTTTCTTCCCGCCGCGGAGGAAATGTACCCGCGCGGATTCTCGACCTTCGTCACCGAGGAGGCGGTGAGCAAACCCTTGTGCGGCGTGTCGCGTCCGACCCACTTCCGCGGTGTCACCACCGGCACCCTCAAGCTGCTGAACATCGTGCGGCCCGACGTGCTCGTCCTCGGCCAGCGCGACGCCCAGCAGGCGGCGGTGGTGCGCAAGATGGTGGAGGACCTGCACTGCGGCGTGGAAGTCGTGGTCGCGCCGACCGTGCGCGAGGCCGACGGGCTCGCGGTGTCCGTCCGCAACCGCGACCTCACGACCAATCAGCGCCAGGAGGCGCAGGCGATCCACGCCGCGCTGCTGCGGGCGAAGGAGATGGTGGCCCAGGGCGTGCGCAGCACCGACCGGATCATCGCCGAGGCGACCCACCTGCTGGGCGAACGGCGGCGGATCCGCGTGATCTACATCGCGATGGTCGATCCCGCCACGATGGAGCCGATCCGCGAACTCATCCCCGGCGGCACGCTCTTCGCCATCGCGGTCTGGGTGGATGAGGTGAGGATGATCGATAATATCGTCCTTTGAAGGGCGATGGGCGATGGGCGGAGTACGCAGGGGGGTATGCCGAGTGGCAGCGTGTTCAGGCCGAGCGTGAATCTCAACGCCAGCAGGCACAGCGTATGCAGTCCAGTAGCGCCCGTCCCGTGGCGGAGCGTCCGGTCGCAAAGCGCAGTGACAAGCTGAGTTTCAACGAGAAGCGTGAGCTCGAGTCCTTGCCCGATCGCATTGCTGCTCTCGAGGCCGAACAGGTTTCGATCCAGACGCGTCTTGCCGACCCGGCGCTTTATCAGAATGCGCCAGCCGAGGTCGCCAGCCTGAGCGCCAGGCTCGATGCGCTCGACGGAGAGATCGAAGCTGCAATGTTGCGTTGGGAGTCGCTCGAAACGCGTTCTGCAGGCTGAGTCAAGACACGCCGATCTGTCCAAACC
>CALFZM010000187.1 GCA_937952235.1 uncultured Opitutia bacterium
GGCGGCTCATCGGGCACCGGCGGCAGCGGATCGCGGAACGGCACGTTGAGATGCACGGGACCGCCGGCCGTCGACCTCGTCCGCCACACCGCCTGCGCGACGGTCTGCCGCAGGTACCGAAATCGTGGCTCGTCCAGTTCGGGCAGGGCGAGTTCGTGCTGGAAGGCGACGTAGCCTCCGAACAGCTTCTGCTGGTCGATGGTCTGTCCCGAGGCGCAGGCCCGCAGCTCCGGCGGACGATCCGCGGTCAGCACCAGCAGCGGCACCGCGCTCTCGGCGGCCTCGATCACGGCCGGGAAGTAGTTTGCCGCCGCCGTCCCGCTGGTGCAGACCAGCGCGACCGTCTCCCGCCGCTGCTTGGCCAGGCCCAGGGCGAAGAATGCCGCGGACCGCTCGTCGAGCACCGGCACCGCCTCGAGCCCGGCATGCGCGGCTCCGGCCATCACGAGCGGCGTCGACCGCGAGCCCGGCGAGACCACCATCTGCCGCACCCCGCAGCGCACCAGCGTCTCGACCAGCACGGCGGCCCAGAGCGCGTTCACGTTGGCCGGATCGAGGGCGAGGTCGGGGGACATGGGCGGGAGACGGGCTCCACCACAGCGGGCGGCGGGGGAAATTTCAACGCGGGAGCACGGTTCCGCTGCCCGCACTCACGCCTGCAGCGCCGCCAGGATCGCGTTGAACTTCAGCTCGGTCTCGGCGAACTCCTTGTCCGGAGTCGAACCGGCAACGATGCCGGCCCCGGCGTACAACCGCGCGCGGGCGCCGTCCACCAGCGCGGAGCGGATGCCGACAAAAAACTCCCCGCCGCCGCGGCTGTTCACCCAGCCGAGGGCACCGGCGTAAAGGCCGCGGGAGAAGCCCTCCAGCTCGCGGATGCGCGCGAGGGCCGCCTCCCGCGGCGCGCCGCCGACGGCGGGCGTCGGATGCATCGCCGCCACGAGGTCGAGCAAGGGCACGCCGGCCGGCAGCGTCGCCCGCACCGGAGTGTCGAGATGCTGGACGTTCGCCAGCCTCCGGACCTGCGGCTGCGCGGGATACTCGGGCTTGAGGCCCAGCGGCAGAAGCCGGGCCACGATGTCATCCAGCACCTGACGCTGCTCGCGCAGGTCCTTTTCGCTGCGCAGCAGCGCGCCGGCGAGCGCCGCATCCTCGCTGGCTCCGGCGCCCCGGCGGATCGAGCCGGCCAGCGCCTCGGTCTCGAGCAGGCCCTGGCTGACCCGGACCAGGCGTTCCGGGCTCGCCCCGATGAAGCTCGGGCCGCGCCCGCGGGTGAACGAGAAGGCATAGCAGTCCGGAAACCGCTGCCGCAGGCCGTTCAGCATGCGGAGCGGATGCAGGGGGCGGTCGGCGGTGAGGTCCCGCGCGCGCGCCAGCACGATCTTGGTGAAATCCCCGGCCGCGATCCGCGTCACCGCCCGTTCCACCACGGCGCGATAGTCCCCGGCCTCGCGGTGCGTCCACCCGGCCGCAGTTTCTCCCGCGCCGCGGGGCGGGGCCGGCGCCGCCTGCCCGGCCGCGCCATTCCCCGGCGGGACCGGGTCTCCGGAGTCCGGATACTCGAAGCGCGTGAACTTCTGGTGGGCGCGCCAGACGCGCTGCGCGAGCCGGCCGAGGTCGGCATCGGGCGCGACGACGAGGTTGGCGACCGCCGTCGTGGTCTGCCCGGCAAGCGCGACCTGCCAGCGCGGCACGAAGGCATACGCGGCCGGAAACGGTTCATCCGGGCCGCTCTCGGATTCGAACGTGAAGCCGGCGAAGAAATGCGGCCCGCCGAAGGGCGCCGCGACATCGCCCACCGCGATGCTGTGCGCGAGCGTCTCGTCCACCCACGCCTGGATCTCGGCGAACCGCCGCGAGCCCTGCGCCAGCCGCTCGAGCGCCACCTCGGCACCCGCCACGGCGGTCGCCGCCGCGGGCCGTTCCGCATAGAAGTGCGGCTCGTGCGGCTCGAAGATCGACTCCAGCACGGCCAGGGGATCGAGCGCGTCGACCGCCAGCGAGATGCTGACGAGCTTGGCGTGTCCGTCGCGGACGGCGGCGTCGCGGCACTGCCGGAGAAACGCCATGAGCGCCTCCGGCGAGGCATTCTCGGCGGGATGGAGCGGCAGGATCGTCACGACGCAGCGCGGAGAATCTTCCGAGCAGGCCGGGAAGCCGGACCGCGAGTCCGTTCCTCCCGCCTTCCCGGACGGGCGACTCAGCCCTGGGCCGGTTTCTCCGGCCGCGGAAACAACACCAGGCTGGGCGCGACCTTGGCGCCGTCGAGACGGCGCCCCCAGTCGAGCTCGTCGCGCCACCCGGCGCCCGGCGTGTACCCGAGCACGGCGTTGATCCGGGCCGTCGTCGCCGGCGTGACGTGGTTCATCGCGGCCACCGCGAGCCGCAGCGCCTCCGCCATCGTGGCGAGCGACGTGCGCAGCAGCGCCTGGTCCTTCGGCTCGGCCGACTTGCCGAGCTTCCACGGCGCGCGCTTCTCGATGTAGGCGTTGGTGGCCGTGATGAAGGCCATGCCGCGCTCGAGCGCGGTGTGGAACTGGAAATTCTCGCTCAATGGCACGATCTCGTCGCGCGTCTTCTGCCACAGCTCGTGCAGGTCACGCTCCGGTTCCTCGACGACCTCGGCGGCCGGCAGCACGCCGCCGGCGAAACGCGTCGTCATGTTGAGCGTGCGGTTGACAAGATTGCCGAGATTGTTCGCGAGCTCGCTGTTGTAGCGGACGAGGAACTGCTCGACGGTGAATTCGCTGTCCTGGCCGACGTTCATCTCGCGGATCAGGAAATAGCGGAACGCGTCGACGCCGAACTGATCGACGAGCGAGAGCGGGTTCACGGCGGCGCCGGTGCTCTTCGACATCTTCGCGCCGCTCTGCAGCCACCAGCCATGGACGAGCAGCGCCTTCGGCGGCGGAAGGCCGGATGCGTGCAGCATGATCGGCCAGTATACCGCGTGCGGCGGAACGAGGATGTCCTTGCCGATCACGTTGAAGTCCGCCGGCCAGAGCCCCTTGTCCGCCACGGCCGAGTAGTAGTTCAGCAGCGCGTCAAACCAGACATACGTCACATAGTTCTCGTCGAACGGCAGCGGGATGCCCCACTCCAGCCGCTCCTTGGGCCGCGAGATCGAGAGGTCGTTGAGCGGCTCCTTCAGGAACTCGAGCACCTGCTTGTGCCGAAAGCGGGGAAAGATGAAGTCCTCGTGCCGGTTGAGGTAGTCGACGAGCCAGTCCTGGTACTTGCGCAGGCGGAAGAAGTAGTTCCGCTCCACGATCTCGGACACCTCGCCGTAGATCTCCGGCCAGGAACCGTCGGGCAGCCGGTCCTTCTCCTGCAGGAACTGCTCCTGCCGCGTGCTGTAGAAGCCGCGGTACTCGCCCAGGTAGATGTCACCCTGATCGTAAAGCCGCTGCAGGATTTCGCGCACGACCCGCTTGTGCCGCGGCTCGGTCGTGCGGATGAAGTCGTCGTACGAGACCTCGAGCCGGTCGTACAGCGCGCGGAACTCCTTTGCCGTGGCGTCGACGAACTCCTGCGGCGGCACGCCCTGCTTTCGCGCGCTGGCCTGCACCTTCTGGCCGTGTTCGTCGGTCCCGGTCAGGAAGTGCACCTGGTCGCCCATCTGCCGCCGGAACCGGGCAATGACGTCCGTCAGCACCTTTTCGTACGCGTGGCCGAGGTGCGGCGAACCGTTCACATAGTCGATGGCGGTCGTGATGTAGAAGGACTTCATGCCGGGTCGGACAGGAATACGCACGCCGGCACGAATGTCGAAAGTTTTGACGCAGCCGAGCGCCGCCGGCACGCTGGCCGCCTTCGGCATGACGCCCCTGCTCCGCCGCTCAAGGGCGATACCGCGATCCCGCCAGGCCGGTCGCGCTTGCGGCTGGCGCGCCGTGTTCCTGCTGGCCGGTCTCGCCGCAGCCACGGCGGCGGCCACCGCGGACGAAGCGCTGTTCTCGCCTGAGCCCTGGCCGCGCTACCGTGACGAGGTCCGGCATCCCAGCGGCGCGATTCAGCCGGCCGATGTGAGGCGAGCCCGCGCCAATCTCGGCCGGCACGCCTGGGCACGGAGCCAGGCCGCAGCGGTCGAGCGTTCCGCCCGGGCGGCGCTGGCCCGGCTTTCGCCCGCTCTCATCGAACAGATGATCCCGGCGACCACGCCCGGGGACCCGAAGTTCACGCCCTGTCCGGCGTGCCGGGAGCAGGGCAGGCCGGTGCATCCGCACGGCCAGTGGAGCTGGAGCCCGGAGCGACCCGAACAACTGGTCTGCGACGTGTGTCGCACGGTGTTCCCGCACGAACGCCATCCCGAATCGATCGCGGTGCAGACCCAGTGGGGCCGCCCGCAGACGTTCACTTTCCACGGCGGCGAGCCGTTCGTCATCTTCAGCTACAAGACCGGCCGCCCGAGCTTCTCGGCCAACGTCCGCGCGCGTCAGGTTGCCCACATGGCGGGACTCGCGCGCACCCTGGCGGAGGCGTATCTGCTGACCGGAGACGTCGCCTTCGCCGAGGCGGTCCGTCCGATCCTGCTGCGCTTCGCCGCCTGTTATCCCCACTGGCTCGTGCACACCGGATACGGCGAGTACGCCGACCTGCCGCCGCGGGTCGCGGCCCGGCACATCCTGCAGCTCCCCGCTCCGGAGGTCTGCGCCCCGCCCAACCAGCCGGACCGCCGGCTGCACACGGGGTTCTGGACGGCCGGCCGTGCCACCGGCGGCGGACAGGAATCGGGCTTCGTGCGCCGCGTCGTCGAGGCCTACGACTTCACCTGCACCGCCCGGACCGCGGCGGGGGCGCCGGTTTATTCGTCCGCGGAACGCGACACGATCGAGCGCGACCTGCTGCTCGAGAGCACGCTCCTGCTCGTCGCCGACCCGCAGATCAACAACAAGTCGGTGGGCAACCGCACCGCGGCCGCGCTCGTCGGCCTTGCGGTCGGCCACCCGGGGCTGGTCCGGTTCGGCTGGGAGGGTTTCCAGCGGACGGTCGACGGATGGTTTCTGCCCGACGGCACCACTTCCGAATCACCCGCCTACGCGCTGATGACGCTGAACAACGTCTGGGACCTGGCGCAGGCCCTGCGCGGCTACTCCGACCCGGCGGGATATCGCGATGCCGCCGGCACGCGCATCGACCGGCTCGATCCGTATCGCGGCACCGCGTATGAGCGGGTGTGGTCCGCGATGTTCCACGGCCTCCGCGGCGACCTGCGTTACCCGGCGTTCGCCGACTCCTACGCGCACTCGGCGATCAGCCCCCACTTCGCCGAACTGATGGCCGCCAGCTATCCCGAAAAGCCCGAATATCTCGCCCTGTTGCGCGAGACGTGCGGGCCGGACCTCACCCGGGGGATCGCCCCGCACGCCCTGTATTATCGCGACCCCGACTTGGCGGAGAAGCCAGCCCCCACTCTCGCGTTTCCCGACTGGGTGGCCCCCGACCTCCGCCTCGGACATCTTCGCACCGGTGCGGACGGCCGCGAGAGCCTGCTCCTGCTGAGCGCCAGCCACTGGGGCGGGCACCACCATCTGGACAGCCTTAATCTCACGTATTGGAAGAATGGAGTCGAGGTGCTCTCCGACCTCGGCTACCTCTGGGACCACCCGAAAAAGTCGCAAACGTCCCGCACCCTCGCCCACAACACGGTGCTGATCGACGGAAGGGACCAGGTCACGCGTGAGCGCGGCGGCGAGGTCGAGTTCTTCCGCGCCTCGGAGCACGTCAAGGTGATGCAGGCCTCCTCCCGGGCGTATCCCGCCGCGAGGCTCTACCGCCGGACCGCGGCGATCATCGAGCACGGCCAGGGTCGCAACTATGTCGTCGATTTCTTTGCCGTCGAAGGAGGCGGCACGCAGGACTTCGTTTATCACGCATCGGCCCCGGAAGCGCGGGTCGTCGGCGGCCGGCTCGTTGAACGGAAAGTCGAACTTCGGTATGACTTCAGCGCCGTCCGCGAGGTCGAGGCCACCGGCGTATGGCGGGCCGAGTGGCAGGGAGGCAATGGGGTGACCTGCGTCGCCTGGAACATTCCGCAGGCGGGCGAGCGCGCGTTCCTCGCCGACGGCTGGGGCCAGCGGGATTGGAGAAACTCCGACCTCGGCGCCACCCTGCCCTACGTGGTCCGCCGCACCGAGGGCGCGGGTCCGCGGCGCTTCGTTTCCGTGTTCGAAGCGCACGCCGGGCGCGCGGCCTTCGTCCGCCGCGTCGGGCTCGACGAAGCCGCCGGCGCGGTCGTGATCGAGACGGCGACCGGCACGGACTACGTGACCCTGCCGGGCGACGACGTGACCTTGCGCCCACCCGGGCTCGCTTCGCCCGCGTTGCGGGGGCGGTTCGCGGTCGCATCCGTGCAGGACGGCCGCGTGCGGTGGAGCTGGGTCGAACCGGCGATCCGATAGAACCGCGCCAGCGCTCCCCCCCCCGCGGTGTTCGCGCGCGGCTGCGACCAGCGAGCGCAGCCAGGCGAGTCTCCCGCCTCCGGCGTGTCCGGCAGCCGATTCCCCGGAGGGCGCTGCTCCGTCAGCGCCGCGGGTCCGACGGGCCGCAGCCCGCCGAAGACGACGATGCCGCTTCGAAACTGCGGTGGCCGTGGCGGCGCGATCAGAACCTGCCGTTCACGCCGAACGTGATCGCGGTGCCGTTGATGATCGTGTTCGACATCTGGCTCGGCACGCTGCGGTAGAGGCGCTGCGGCTCGTTGAAGAGGTTGGCGACGTCGATCGTGAACTGGAGGGACGGCCGGTACTGGTACGCGATCCCGGCCGTCACGGTCTCGTACTTGTAGCGATAGTTGTTCCGGGCGGGCGTGCCGGAGGTGAAGGCGGTGATGTACAGGCCGACATAGTTGTAGGTGCTGAACTTCCGGTAGCGCCAGGAAAGGCTGGCGTTGCCGGTGCGGGGAATGAAGCCGGGCACCTCGTCGGTGCTGCGGTTCGTGGCGCCGCCGAAATCGCCCTCGGTCTTGATCAGGGTATAGTTCGCCGACACCCCGAGCCCCTTAAGCAGTCCGGGCAGGAAGGTGAACTGCTGCTGGTAGGTGAACTCCCAGCCGCGGATGGTGGCGGTGCCAGCATTGCCGGACGTTAGCCGCGTGAAGCCGGCATACTCGCCGTTGTAGCCGTTGTCCGGCCCGGAGGCGACGGTGCCGGCCTCGGTCCCGCTCACGATGTAGTCCGTGATCGTCTTGTGGAACCAGCCCAGCGAAAGGCTGCCGACCGGCTCGAAGTAATACTCGAGGGTCGCGTCCCAGTTCTTCGCGTACTGCGGCAGCAGGCTGGGGTTGTTGACGGTGAGCGTCTGGAGCGTCTCGTTGATCGTCTCGTTGGGCAGCGCGTTGTTGAGCGAGGGACGGCCGAAGCTGGTCGACCAGCTCAGCCGCGCCTTGAGGTTCGGCGTGAGGTCGTGCGCGGCGTGAATGCTGGGAAACGACTTCGTGTAGTCGCCGCGCAGGCGGCGCTGCGTGCCGGCGTAATCGCGCTCCGCGGAACCCTGCGGGTCGGCGGTCTGCTGCGCGACCGTGCTGCCCACGCGGTTGCGCACCCAGCCCCAGCTTTCCGTCTCGGTGCGCTCGCGCCGTACTCCGCCGATCAGAAGCGTGCGGCCGATCCGGGCCTGGGCCATCGCATAGCCGGCGGTGACCCACTCCGTGACCGCGCGGTTCGCGGTGTAATTGTTCTGGAAATGATAATAGAGGTCCTCGCGCCAGAGGGACGGATTCACGGGCTTCCGGTCGGCGAAGAATTGCACCGGCTCCCAGTACGGCATGCGCCGGCCGGTCTTCACGTAGTCGTAGCTGACGATGCTCGGATCCGCGGGCAGCGCCGTGGTGCCGGTGTAGTTGTACCGTCGCGACACGCTTTCCGCGCTCACGTAGTTCTGCCGCCAGAGCGCGCCGGCCTTCACGAACAGCGGGAACGACACCGGCAGCTCGTAGCGCGCGTTGCCGCGGAGCTCCTTGTTGAAATTGTCGTTCTGCAGGATGGAGTTCGTGTAGGTAGTCGGACGGTAGTTGTCCGGGTTGGTGAAGTCCGGCCCGCCATTGGGCAGGAAGCGGGGGTGCAGGTCCGATTGGGTGCGGTCGAGGATCCAGCCGGCGCCGGTGAGGCGGTTGACGAGGATGCCGCCGCGGCCGCCGCCGCCGCCGTTGATGTTGGTCTGCGTGTAGAGGGCGTTGTAGTCGAGCTGCAGCCGGCCGAAGGTCTGCTCCGCCCCGAGGTCGACCCGGCGCATGCGATTGTAGAAATTGCCCGGGCCGGTCGTGGTCTGGTCGATGATCGCCGCCGCCACCGGTCGCACCGTCGTGATGAGGTCGGTGTAGCCGGGCACGACGCCGGTGTTGGTCGCATTGGGGACGGTGTTCTGGTTGCCGGTGAAGGCGCGGTGCTCGTATTGCCGGCGGAAGGTCTCGACCGCGTCGTTGAGCACGAGATTCAGCGAGAGCTTGGTGCGACTCGAGAGCCGGTAGTCGGTCTTGAGGTTGATGCTCTTCTGCTTCCGGTTGTTGTAATTGTCCCAGGTGCGATAGTCCCACACGTACGCGGGCGTGGACGTCGTGTTCTGGAAATCCCGGATCGTGCGGAAGCCGCCGACGGCGTTCTCGCTGTAGAACACGTTCAACGACACGCCGAGGTTGCGCTCGCCGCCGAAGACGCCGAACACCTCCTGCCACTGGAGGTTGAACAGCGGGTGCGCGCGATGCGCCTCGCGCAGCGGCACGTGCTCGAGGAACGGGGGGGCCCAGCGCACGCTCGTGCTGTAGGAGAGCCGGCGCTTCTCGCGCAGGCTGAGCGGCGAGCGGCTGCGCAGGTTGATCGTGCCACCCAGCGAATCGGCGCCCTTGTCCGGCGTGTGCCCCTTGGTGAGTTCCATCTGGTCGAACATCGTGCCGGTGAGATTATTGATGTTCGTCGACCGCGTGAGCGCGCCCTGGCTGGTGAGCGGCGCGCCGTCGAGCGTGATGGTATTCAGGCCCGGACCGATGCCGCGAATGGTGAAGCCGTCGACGAGGTTCTCGTCGCCGAGGTTGCCCGCGACGCCCGGCAGCCGGATGGCGACTTCGCCCGCGTTCATGTTCGGCAGGTTGCCGAACGAATCCATCGCCACGATGTTCTTCACGTTTTCCGCATTGCGCTGCGCCGTGATCGCGGCGGCCCCGCCCTCGCGCTCGCCCGTCACCTTGAAGGCATCGAGCTGGTAGATGCTGCTCGTGAGGTCGAAGGCGCGCTCCGTGCGCTGGCCGGCCGCGACCGAGATGCTCGCCCGCAACGGGTCGAGGCCGATGTAGCTGACGACCACCTCGTGCGTGCCGGCCGGCAGGCTGCCGAAAACGAAGCGGCCGGTGTCGTCGGTCAGGGTCGAGACGCCGAGCCGCGGCAGCTCGATCCGCGCGCCCTCCAGCAGATTGCCCGAGGCGGTGTTGCTGACGGTGCCGGTGAGGCTGCCGGAGTCCGCGGCCACGCTGGCTGCGGCCGACACGATCAACCAGGCACCGGCGAGGGCGAACGGGCGCAGCGCCCCGAGGACGGGCGCAACGCAGGTGCGGAAGGGGGACGGGAGTAGGTTCATGGGTTCGGGGTGCCGGCGCACGTCACCCGCCAGGGCGAACCCGAGCGGTTCGGCTGAAAGGGTGACGCGCGGCGGGCGGGCTCTTACGGGGTTGGCGGGTCGGAGCCACGATGAACGCGCACGACCGGGCCCGGCGAGCCGATTTCCGCGCCTCGGCCGCGCTGGCGAAGAGCCTGGCCGGGCGGCCGCGCCTTCGGGCTGGGCCCGCGGAGGCAAGCTAGTCCGCGGCGGCGAAAAGCGGGCGCAAATCCGGATCCTGGCGGCTCTCGGCCTGGAATCGTGGCTCCATCCGGCACGCCTCGGCCAGCCGCTCACGGGCGCGAGCGAGGTCACCGAGCAGGGCCTCGTAGCAGGCGAGGTTGTAATGCAGCACGGCCGACTGCCCGCCGTGGCGCACCTCCGCGGCCAGCAGCACGGCGCGCGCCTCGGCGACGCGGTTCAGTTCGCGCAGCGCATACGCCCAGCCGATCCAGGCGTGCTCGGCTTCCGGATACGCCTCGGCCAGCCGGCGGCCGTACTGCACGGCCGGTTCCCACTCGCGCGCCGCCAGATGCAGGTCGACCCGGACCCCGAGCACCTCCCGATCGTCCTGCTCCGCCGCGTCGACCGCCTCCACTTCGGTCGCGGCCTCCCGGACGAGGCCGAGTTCGAGGTAACCTCGGGCATAACGGACGCGGCGTCGGGTGAGGGCGGTGGGCATCGGACGAACCACGGTGGACCCACCGCCGCCGCGCCGCCATCACGGATTCGCCGACCCAACTCGCCGTTGACGCTGCCTCGGCCGCCCCCTTGGCTCTGCGCCGCGCGCCGCGGTCCCGGCGCGATCCCCTGAAACTCGACCTTTCCATCCGTCAACCCTCGGCCCTGCCCGTCCTGCCGGCGATCGCGACGAGCGTGCTGTCGCTGGCCAACAACCCGTCCGCCGACGCCGCGGACCTCTCGGACCTGATTCACCAGGACCAGACGCTCGCCGGGAACGTCCTGCGGATCGCCAATTCCCCCGCGTACCGGACCGGTGACGCGATCGTCTCGCTGCGGCAGGCGGTGCTGCAACTTGGGTTTTCCGTGCTGAGCGAGATCGCCGTGGCGGCCTGCCTCAATGCGGACGCGTTCAGGGCGCCGGGCTTCGAACCGCTGCGCAAGCGGCTGCTCGCGCATGCGTTCGTGACCGGTGGCTTCGCCAAGGAGCTCGCCCGCCGCAAGCGCCGCAATGTCGAGGCGCTGTTCCTCTGCGGCCTGCTCCATTCCGTGGGCCGGACCGTGGCGCTCCGTCTCGTGGCGGAGGCGCACGCCGGCGCGGCGGAAAGGCCCGCCGAAGCGGACGTGCTGCCGGTGCTCGATGCCCACGAAGCGGAACTGGGCGCGCGCGTCACCGCCGCGTGGAACCTGCCCCCCCAGGTGCAGACCGCGGCGGCGCATCACCGCGCGCCGGAGCAGGCGCCCGCGTTCGTCGACGAGACCCGGACGGTGGCGCTTGCGGCCGCGCTCGCCACCTGGGGCCTGCAGGACGCTGCCCACGACGAGGCGGTCGTCCGCACCCTGCCCGCCTGGGCCGGCTTGAACTACTACCCCGACGAGGTCGACGCCGTGCTCGAACGGCGTCCGGCCCTGCTGGAGGCGGCGGCCATCTTCCTCGCATGAATCCCGCGGGCGCGTTCGACTTCATCATCCTCGGCAGCGGTCCCGCCGGCCAGAAAGCGGCGATCCAGGCGGCGAAGGCCGGCCGCAAGGTCGCCATCGTCGAACGCGAGCGCAACGTCGGCGGCGCCTGCGTGTACACCGGGACGATTCCCAGCAAGACCCTGCGCGAGGCGGCGCTCACGCTCCTGACGGTGAAGCGCAACGCGCAGTTCCTGGAGTTCCGGTTCCGCGAGAATGCGGAGATTGCGACGCTCATGACGCGCCTCGACGCCGTGCTGGCCGCGCATGCGCAGTTTCTCGGCGCCGCGCTCGCCGCCAACGGCATTGTCACCCTGCCCGGCCGCGCCCAGCTCGTCGATGACCACACCGTGGAAGTCGAGTCGGTGCGCGGCGAGCGCAGCCGCTGGCGCGCCGAGTTCATCATCCTTGCCACCGGCTCGCGGCCGCGCAACCCGCCCGAGGTGCCGGTCGACCACGAGTCGATCCTCGATAGCGACTCCATCCTGAGCATGCTGTACCTGCCCCGCTCGCTCACGGTGCTGGGCGGCGGGGTGATCGCGACCGAGTACGCCTCCATCTTTTCGCTGCTGGGCGTGCAGGTGACGATGATCGACCGCGGGCCGCGTCCGCTGGGCTTCCTCGACCCCGAGTTGGTGGACGGCTTTCTCGAGCATTTCACCCGCCACGGCGGCCGCTGGATCGGTGGACGGCAGACCTCGCGGGTCGAGCTCGGGCGGCTCGGCGAAGTGACGACGACGCTGGACGACGGCGAGCGCATCGTGAGCGACAAGCTGCTCTGCGCGCTCGGCCGGGCCGCCAACGTCGAGACCCTCGGCCTGACCGAGGCTGGCATCAAGCAGGGGAAGTACGGGGTCGTGGCGGTCGATGCCGCCTACCGCACCAGCGTGCCGCACATCTACGCGATCGGCGACGTCATTGGGCCGCCGGCGCTCGGCTCGACCTCGATGGAACAGGGCCGCCGCGCCGTCTGCCACGCGCTCGGGCTTCCGCCGGGCAGCCCGTTTGAACTCGTGCCGATCGGCATCTACGCGGTGCCCGAGCTGGCGAGCGTGGGACTCACGGAGGCGCAGGTGCGCGAGCGCCACGGCGGCGCGCTCGTCGGCCGGGCGGATTTTCGCGAGGTGGCGCGGGCGCACATCGCCGGCCACCAGAGCGGGATGTTGAAGCTCGTGACGGGTCCCGACGGCGGAAAGCTGCTCGGCGTTC
The DNA here is from genome assembly GCA_937952235.1 of uncultured Opitutia bacterium. Lineage (GTDB taxonomy): Bacteria > Verrucomicrobiota > Verrucomicrobiia > Opitutales > Opitutaceae > ER46. The sequence goes on from CALFZM010000187.1 coordinate 12,436, forward strand.
ACATCGTGGGGGAAGGGGCGACGGATCTCATCCACGTCGGCGAGATGGCGCTGCTCAACGGCAACGATGTCTCCATCTTCCACGAGAACATCCTGAACTTCCCCACCCTCGGCGAAGCGTACCGCATCGCCGCGCTCAACCTCCGCAACCAGGTGCACGGCACCCCGCGGCCGCCGGCCTAGCCGTCCCGGGAGCCGTACCCACCGCCTTGATCCTCCCACCATGAAACCCGAACTCACCCGCCGCACCTTCCTCAAGACCACGACCGCCGCCAGCGCCCTGGCGTTTCCCGCGGTGATGCGCGCCCAGGCGCCGGGCGCACCCGCGCCCAGCCAGCGGCTCAACGTCGCCATCATCGGCGTCGGAGGGCGCGGGGGCGCCGCGGTGACCGACATGCGCAATGAAAACATCGTGGCGCTGTGCGACGTCGACGAGGACCGCGCCGACTCCTCGCTGAAGGGCTTCGCGGGCCGCTTTCCCGCCGAGGCCGAGAAGTATTCCGCGGCGAAACGCTTCACGGATTACCGGAAGATGTTCGACCAGCTCGGCAACCAGATCGACGCCGTCACGATCTCGGTGCCCGACCACAGCCACTTCGCGATCGCGATGACCGCGATGAAACTGGGCAAGCACGTCTACGTGGAGAAACCGCTTTCTCACACCGTGTGGGAAGCCCGCGAACTCACCCGCGTCGCGCGGGAGAAGAAGGTCATCACGCAGATGGGCAACCAGGGTCACACGCACGACGGCACCCGCGTGCTGAAGGAGTGGGTGCAGGCCGGCGTGCTCGGTGAGGTGCGCGAGATCGTGAGCTGGACCAACCGCCCGTTCTTTCCGCTCTGGCGCGAGCCCGTTGGTTCCTACCGGAAACCGGATCACTCGAAATTCGTGCCCGTGGTGCCGAAGACGCTCAACTGGGATGCCTGGCTCGGTGCCTCCGCGGCGCGGCCCTACGACCCGGCCTACCTGCCCGGGCTGAAGTGGCGCGGCTGGTGGGATTTCGGCACGGGCGCGTTCGGCGACGTGGCGTGCCACATCATGGATGGCGCCTACTGGGCGCTCGAACTCGGCGCCCCGACCGCGGTGGAGGCGATGTCCGCCGGCGCGACCGACGTGGCGACGCCGCACGCCTCGATCGTCACGAACTACTTCCCGGCTCGCGGCAAACTGCCGCCGGTGAAGTACACCTGGGCGGACGGCGGTCTCATCCCGCCGCTCCCGGTCGAGCTCGAGCTGGGTCGCGACTTGAACAGCGAGGCCGGCACGCTGATTTTCGGCAGCAAGGCGGTCGCGCTCTGCTCGTTCTACTACGACACCGTGCGGATCATCCCCGAGGCGAAGATGCGCGACCTCGCGCCCACGCTGCCGGCGAAAACGCTGCCGCGCGTGCAGGGCGGACCGTTCAACGAGTGGCTGCGCGCGTGCAAGGGCGGGCCGAAGGCCGGCTCCAACTTCGATTACTCGGGACCGTTCACCGAGGCGGTGCTGCTCGCCAACGTCGCGATCCGGACCCGCCGCCGCATCGAATGGGACGCCGCCGCGATGAAGGTCACGAACATCCCCGAGGCGAACCAGTTCGTGACGAAGGAATATCGCAGCGGCTGGATGTGATTCCCCACGCTCCGAGAACCTCGGGCTGACGACCTCTGTCGCCGGGCCGAGGTGGAGCCGCCTGTTCCCAGGCGGCTGACGTTCCGTAGCTCCCTATATCAGCGGCTTGAGGTCAAGCCGCTCCACCTGCGGGCCGCATCCCGTCGCAACCGCGGCGCCGACGGAGCGACGCCCTGCGACAACGACTGGAGCACTTCCTTGTCCGCTCAGCCGAGCGAGAGCTTGTATTCCACCGACTCGCGCAGCGCTTCCCAGCTGGCGTCGATGATGTTGTCGCTCACGCCCACGGTGCCCCAGATGCGGTCGCCGTCGCCACTCTCGATCAGCACGCGCGTGCGCGAACCGGCGCCGCTGCTGCCTTCAAGGATCCGCACCTTGTAGTCCCGGAGATTCATGTCGCGCAGTTGCGGATACGTCTTCTCCAGCGCGAGCCGGAGCGCGCGGTCGAGTGCGCCCACCGGGCCGCTCTCCTCGGCGACGGTGTGCACTGTCTGCCCGTTGACGTTCAGCTTCACCGTCGCCTCGGCCCACAGCTCGCCGCCGTGGCGCTCGATGATGACGCGGTAGTTCTCCACCGTGAAGAACGCGCGGTTCTGCCCGAGGTGCTTGCCGACGAGCAGCCGGAACGACGCGTCCGCGGCCTCGTACTCGTAGCCGCGGAACTCGCGCTCCTTCAGCTCCTCGATCAGGCCCTTCATCTCCGGGCGTTTCTCGTCGAGCTCGAGCCCGAGCTCCCTCGCCTTCAGGGCGAGGCTGGAGCGGCCGGCCATGTCGGATACGAGCACGCGGGTGCGATTGCCGACCAGCGCCGGGTCGATGTGCTCGTAGCTGCGCGCGACCTTCTGCGCGGCGTTGGCGTGCAGGCCGCCCTTGTGGGCAAAGGCCGACTGGCCCACGTAGGGCGCCTTCGGATCCGGGCGCAGGTTGGCCAGCTCGTCGAAGAAGAGCGAAAGGTCCCGCAACTGCGGCAGATTCGATCCGCAGTGCGCGGTGCGCCCCATCTTCAGCAGCAGATTGGGCAGGATCGTGGTGATGTTCGCGTTGCCGACGCGTTCCCCGTAGCCGTTGGCCGTGCCCTGCACGAGCGTCGCGCCCGCGGCCACTCCGGCCAGCGAGAGCGCGACGCCGAGGCCGCAGTCGTTGTGGCAGTGCACCCCGACCTTGTCGGGGCCAAATTCCTTCACCGCCCGGCCCACGATCTCCTTGAACTCATCGACCATCGTGCCGCCGTTGGTGTCGCAGAGCGAAAGGTTCGACGCCCCGCCGCGCAGCGCGGCCGCGAGCGTGCGGAACGCGTACCCGGGATCCGCCTTGTAGCCATCGAAGAAATGCTCCGCGTCGTAGATCACCTCGCGGCCCTGCGCGACCAGGTAGCGGGCGGAATCCTCGATCATCGCGAGGTTCTCCTCGAGCGTGGTGCGAAGGATCTCCGTGACGTGCAGCGTCCACGTCTTGCCCACGATGGTCATGACCGGCATGCCGCTCTCGAGCAGCGTCTTCAACTGCCCGTCCTCGCTCGCCTTCACGCCCGCGCGCCGGGTGGAGCCGAACGCCGCGAGCCGGGCGTGCTTGAGCTGCAGCTTCCGCGCCTCCTGGAAAAAGGTGATGTCGCGCGGGTTCGAGCCGGGGAAGCCGCCCTCGATGTAGTCGACGCCGAAACTGTCGAGCTTCTGTGCAATCAGCAGCTTGTCTGCGACGGAAAAACTGATGCCCTCCCCCTGCGTGCCATCGCGCAGGGTCGTGTCGTAGATCTTGACGGCGTTGCTCATGCGAGGGTCGAGGGTTGGCGGCGGATGCGTGGCTGGCAAGGGGGCTTTTCCGGACGGCCGGGCGGGCGGTTCCCCCTTGCGGGCGCAGGCAGCGCCCGGATGCTGGCGCGATGTCCCGCCTGCTTGCCCTGACGCTCCTCGTCCTCGCCGCGCCGCTCGCGTCCGCCCAGCGCGAGCCGCTCACCCTGCGCGTGATGTCGTACAACATCCACCATGCGGAAGGCCTCGACGGCCGGCTCGACGTCGAGCGGATCGCTCGGGTGATTCTCGACGCGAAGGCCGACGTCGTCGGGCTGCAGGAAGTCGAACGCGGTGCCGAGCGCACGCAGCGGCGGGACCTTCCGGCCGAGCTCGCGAAGCTGACGGGCCTCACCGCGCGATTCGACCGGAACATCCCGCACCAGGGCGGCGAGTACGGCAACGCCGTGCTTTCGCGCTTCCCGATCCGGCAGGCCCGCAACACGGCGCTGAAATCCTTCGCCGGCGGCGAGCAGCGCGGCGTGCAGCAGATTCTCCTCGAGCTCCCCGGCGGGCGCGAACTGCTGTTTATCAACACGCACCTGGACCACCGGCGGGATCCGGCCGAGCGCGAGCACAGCGCGACGGAACTTCAGGCGATCGTCGCGGCCGCGGGCCGGAGGCCCGTGATCCTCGTCGGCGACTTCAACGCCGCGCCCGAAGCGCGGTCCATCGCGGCCGTTCGCGGTTTCCTGACCGACACGTGGACCGCGGTGAGCCGGGAACCCGGCTTCACCATCCCGGTGCGCAAGCCGACGCGACGGATCGACTACATCTGGATCACCCCCGCCACGATCACTCCGTTATCGATGGCCGTGATCGCCAGCGAAGCCTCGGACCATCTGCCGATCGTCGCGGAGCTGCAGGTGAAGTGACGGCGCTGCGCTCCGCCAGGAGCGCGGCGACTCATTCCTCCTGCGGCCGGGGACGGCCGCGCTCCCAAGGGGGATGGCGCGTTGGTGGACGAACGCGACACGACGGCGCGGCCGGGGCTAGACCGCCCGGGCGTCGATGAACGCCCGGATCGCATCCGGCGTCGACTTGATCCGGTGTTTCACGACCGGGCGCGCCTTCAATGCCTCCAGCGTCGGGTGCGTGGGCGCCACGCCGATCGCCGCCTGGATCGTGTCGGGAAACTTGGCGGGGCTCGCGGTGGCCAGGACCACGTTCACCCGGTCTGGGTTGAGTTCCTTGAAGCCACAGGCGGTGTGGGGATCGGCGACGTAGCCGTGCTCCCGATACACCTGTTGGATGATGGTGGCGATCTCCGCGTCCGTCGTGCGGGAGGCGGTGAAGGTGTCGCGATCGAAACCCTCGAACCGGTACGCGCCGGTGCGCTTGAACGTCGCCATCACGTCCCGGACCCGGGCGGGATCGCGGCCGACGGCGAAGTGGATGAAGCGCTCGAAGTTCGACGCCACCTGGATGTCCATCGACGGCGCGAGGCTCGGCTGGACCGCCCCCACGCGGTACTCGCCGGTGGTGAAGAGCCGGTAGAGGATGTCGTTCTGGTTGGTGGCGACGCGGAAACCGCGGATCGGCACGCCCATCTTCTGGAGCATCCACCCGGCCAGCACGTTTCCGAAATTCCCGGTCGGCACGACGAACTCGACGTTGTCGCGCTCGCCGGCCGGCAGCTTCAGCCATGCGTGCAGGTAGTACACGCACTGCGCCAGCACGCGCGCGAGGTTGATCGAGTTGACGGCCGACAGCCGGTGGCGCGTGCGGAAATCCTGGTCGCCGAAGACCTCCTTCAGCGCCGACTGCGCGTCGTCGAACGTGCCGTCGACCGCCAGCGCAAAGACGTTGTCCGCGCCCGTGCATGCCATCTGGCGCTCCTGCAGGGGCGAGACGCGGCCGTCCGGATACAGGATGAAGATCGCGGTGCCGGGTCGCCCGATCAGCCCGTGAATCGCCGCCGCGCCGGTGTCGCCGGAGGTGGCGCCGAGCACGTTGATCGTCTCCCGCCGCACCTGGCACTGGTGCGCGTAGAGGTTGCCGAGGAGCTGGAGCGCAAAGTCCTTGAACGCGAGCGTGGGCCCGTGGAACAGCTCGAGGACGTAGAGGTTTCCCGCGATCGGCCTGAGCGGCGCGATCTCCGGATGGTCGAAGCGCGTGTAGCTTTGCGCGACGATCCGGCGCAGGGTGTCCGCCGGGATGTCCGTCGCGAAGACGCGCAGGAACTCGAAGCACAGTTCCGCATAACCCAGCCCCGCGAAGCGCGCGAGCTCGCCGGAGAAATCCGGCAGCCGCTCGGGCAAATAGAGGCCGCCGTCGGGCGCGAGGCCGGTGGCGACGGCATCGGAGAAGCCGAGCGCGGGTGTCTGTCCGCGGGTGGAGAGGAAACGCATGGGTTCAGAGTAGCGAGTAGTGAGTAGCGAGTAGTGAGTAGCCGGAGCCCAACCCGTACGCTGAACTCGCCTGCCGGATGCTCGCTACTCGCTACCCGCTACTCGCTACTTTCCTTTACAGCTTCTCGAGTTCGAACGCCGCGTGCACCACGCGCGCGGCCTCGTCGGCCTGGTCCTTGGCGATCACGACCGAGATCTTGATCTCGGAGGTGCTGATGAGCTCGAGGTTGATGCCGGCCTTCGCCAGCGCCTCGAACAGTGTCGCCGCCACGCCGCTGTGGGTCTTCATGCCGACGCCCACGACGGAGAGCTTGGCAATCTTCTCGTCGAAGGTCGCGTCGCCCCCGACTTCCTTCAGCGCGGGCTCGAGCGCCTTCACCGCCTTGTCCTTCTCGGACAGCGGCACCGTGAAGGTGAGATTGGCCACGCCGCCGCGGCCGACGTTCTGCACGATCATGTCGACGTTGATCGTGGCATTGGCGAGCGCCTTGAACACCTTGGCGGCGGTGCCGGGCTTGTCGGCGACGTTGCTCACGACGACCTTGGCCTGGTCCTTGTCGACGGCGACGCCGCGGACGAGCACCTTTTCCATGTAGGCGACTTCCTGTTTCACGATGGTTCCTGGGTTGTTGTTGAAGGAGGAGCGGACTTCGAAAACGACGTTGTACTTCGCGGCAAACTCGACCGAGCGGGTCTGCATGACCTTGCTGCCGAGGGACGCCAGCTCGAGCATCTCGTCGTAACTGATCTCCGGAAGCTTCTTCGCGTTCTTCACCACGCGCGGGTCGGCGGTGTAGACGCCGTCGACATCCGTGTAGATCTCGCATTTGTCCGCCTTGACCGCCGCCGCGAGCGCGATGGCGGTCAGGTCCGAGCCGCCGCGGCCGAGGGTCGTGGTCTGCCCCTCGGCGTTGGTGCCCTGGAAGCCGGCCACGATGATCACCTTGCCGGCCTGGAGGTCGCCGATGAGGGCCCTGGCGTTGATGTCCTTGATCTTCGCCTTGGTGTGGACCGTGTCCGTGAAGATGCCGGCCTGGGCGCCGGTGTAGCTCACGGCGTCGACTCCGATCGCGTGCAGCGCCATGGCGGTGAGCGCGATGGTCTCCTGCTCGCCGATGGCGAGGAGCTGGTCCATCTCGCGTTCGCTGGGCAGCGGAGTGATGGCCTTGGCGCGGGCGATCAGCTCGTTGGTCACGCCGGCGCGGGCGGAGACGACGACCACCAGCTCGTTGCCGGCGTCGCGCACCGCCTTGATCCGGTTGGCGACGTTCTTGATGCGATCGACGTCACCCACGGAGGTGCCGCCGTACTTTTGGACGATTCGGGCCATGGAGGCTTCAGCAGTTAAAGGGAGGGTAAGTACGCGCGAGGTCCGGCCGCATCAGCGGTCAAAATCCCCGATCCGCAGCAGGACGGGATCGTCGAGCACCGCGCCGAGGCGCCGGAGCTGTTTCAACGTGCCGCCCATCGCGCGCTCGTTGCTCTCGTGCGTCGTCAGGACGAGCGACGCGGCGCCCGGCGTATCGGCGGGACTCTGGATGACGCTGGCGATGCTGACCTTGCCCCGGGCCATGACGGAAGCGACGCGCGCGAGCACCCCGGGTTCGTCCTTCACCGTGAGACGCAGATAATAGCGGGAACGGATGCTCTCGGGCGGCGCGAGCCGGCAGCCGTTGTCCCGGGGCTGCGTCACTTCGCCGAGCAGGTGGCCGCCCTTGCCGTGGGTCAGGAGCGAGGCGGCGTCGGCGATGTCGCTGATCACCGCGCTCGCGGTGGCGTCCTGGCCCGCGCCGCGGCCGCTGTAGAACGTCGTGCCGACCACGTCGCCGGTGACCGAGACGGCGTTGAACACTCCGCTCACGTTGGCGACCACGTTGCCCTCCGGCAGGAGCGTGGGATGCACGCGCACGCTGAGCTCGTTCCGCGCAAAGTCGCGCGTGATGATCGCAAGCAGCTTGATACCGAAACCGAGCGTGGCGGCATTCTTGAAATCCGCCGGGGTGATGCGGGAGATGCCCTCCACGATCATCTGGTCGGTCTTCACCCAGACCCCATGGGCGAGCCACGCGAGCACCGACGCCTTGTGCGCGGTGTCCCAGCCGTCGACGTCGAGCGACTCGTCCGCCTCCGCGTAGCCGAGCCGCTTGGCCTCGGCGAGCACGGCTGCGTACGGGGCATCCTGCTCCTCCATCTGGGTGAGGATGTAATTGCAGGTGCCGTTCAGGATGCCGTAGATGCGCGGGAAGCGGTTGGCGACGAGACCTTCGCGCAGCGCCTTGATGATCGGGATGCCGCCGGCCACCGAGGCCTCGAAGAAGAAATGGCCGCCGTGCCGCTGCGCCGTGGCGATGATCTCGGGGCCGTGCTCGCAGATCAGCGCCTTGTTGGCCGACACGACCACCGCACCGCGCCGGAGGGCGGCGAGCGTGACTTCGCGGGCCAGCGTCGTGCCCCCCATGAGCTCGCACACGATATGGATCGAAGGATCGTTCGCGATGGCGAGCGGGTCCTCGGTGAGCAGCCGGGCCGGCACCTTCACCGGGCGCCGCTTCGAGCGGTCGCGCACGGCCGCGCGGGCAAGGTTCAGTTTCGCGCCGAGCCGGGCTTCGAGCTCGCCGCGATGCGACGACAGATGCTTCCAGACGCCCTGCCCGACCGTGCCGAAGCCGCAGAGACCGATGTTGAAGGTTTGAGGGTCGCTCATGGTTTCGTGACGCCCGCCTTGCGGCCGACCTTGGATTCGGTGCCGGCGAGCAGGCGCGTGATGTTGGTGCGGTGGCGCAGGATGACGAAAAGCGCGGTGACGGCCGAGATCACGACCAGCAGGAGGGGCTGGCCCAGCAGCAGTGCCGAAACCGGGAGTGCGATCGCGCCGAGCATCGAGCCGAGCGAAACGTAGCGCGTCAGGGCCAGCGTCAGCATGAACACCACGAAGGCGATGCCCATGCCGAGCGGGAAGACCATGAGGAAACCGCCCGCGCCCGTCGCGACGCTCTTGCCCCCGCGGAAGCCGGTGAAGCACGAGAAACTGTGGCCGAGCACGGCCGCGACCAGGCCGGCGATGCCCACGGCGAGCTGCTGCTCGACGGGCAGGAAAAACATCGGCCAGCCGGCGGCCACGATACCCTTGAGGGCATCGAGGAACAACACGAGGTTGCCCGGGCCCGCGCCGAGCACGCGACGCACGTTGGTCGCGCCCGGATTCCGGCTGCCAACCTCGAAGATGTTCACGCCCTTCGCCCGCGCGACCAGGTACCCGAAAGGCAGCGCGCCCAGCAGGTAACCGATGGCAGTCGCGAGAAGCAGCGGCGTGAGCATCCGGCGTGGTCAGAGCTGGACGAACTTCGCCAGCTTGATCGCGGGATGTCCCTTGATCTCCTGGCGTGCCCCCGCGCTCGGTTCGGTGTCGACGCGGACCACCATGTAGGCGGTGCCGCCCGGCGTGAGCCGCGAAAGCGACATGTCCGCGATGTTCACCTTGTCGCGTCCGAGGATGGTGCCGATCGTGCCCACCATCCCGGGCTGGTCGACGTTCTCGAGCACGAGCAGCTTGCCGTCGGCCGCCACCTCGACCTCGCGGCCGTTGATGCTGACGATGCGCGGCTGGTTGCCCTTGCCGATCAGGGTGCCGGCGGCGGAATGCACGGTGCCGTCGGGCGCGACGGCCTCGACCTGGATGAGTTCGCTATAGCCGGAATCGTCGGTCGACTTCACCACCTCCGCGCGGGTGCCGAGGCGTTCGAGCAGCACCGGGGCGTTGACGAAGTTGACCTCGTCGCCGCTGATGCGGCGCAGGTAGCCGCGCTCGATCGCCCGCGTGATCGCGTTGGCATCGAGGTCGACGAGCTTGCCCCAGTACGTGATGCGCATCTGCGCGATCTGCGCGGGCGAGATCTGCTGCACCAGCGTGCCCAGCTTGGAACCCAGGTCGAGGTACGGCCCGAGGACCTTCAGCGTCGCGGCGTCGATGGAGGGCACGTTGACCGCATTGCGAATGACGCCGCCGTTGAGCACGTCGGCGATCTGCTCCGCGATCTCGATCCCCACCGATTCCTGCGCCTCGGCGGTGGAGGCGCCCAGGTGCGGGGTGAGCACGACGTTGGGCAGCGCGCGAAACTCGCTCTCCTTGGCCAGCGGTTCATCCTCGAAGACATCGAGGCCCGCCGCGGCGACCTTGCCGCCCTTGAGCGCGGCGATGAGGGCGGACTCCTTGATGATGCCGCCGCGCGCGCAGTTGAAAATCCGCACGCCCTTCTTGCACTTCTCGAACGCCGCCTCGTCGATCATGTACTTGGTGTCGTCGGTCAGCGGCATGTGCACCGTGATGTAGTCCGACTGCCGCAGCAGGTCGTCGAGGGAGACGCCCTCGACCTGCATCGCCTTGGCGCGGCTCGGCGCGAGGTAGGGATCGTACGCCAGCACGCGCATCCCGAACGCCTGCGCCCGCTTCGCGACTTCGCCGCCGATGCGGCCAAGGCCGACGATGCCGAGGGTTTTCTTGAAGAGCTCGATGCCGGAGAAACTCTTCCGGTCCCACTGCCCCGCCTTCATCGAGGCGGCGGCCTGCGGCACCGGCCGGGCTCCGCAGAGGAGGTGGGTGAACGTGAGCTCGGCGGTCGCGATGGTGTTGCCGGCGGGGGTGTTCATCACCACCACGCCATGGTTCGTGGCGGCCTCGACATCGACGTTGTCCACCCCCACCCCGGCGCGGCCCACCACCTTGAGCAGCGGCGCCGCCTTGAACACCGCCGCGGTGATCTTCGTCTCCGACCGCACCGCGATGGCGTGCACGTCCTTGACGAGTTCCAGGACCTTTTCCGGGGAGGAACCGTACGCCTCGACCACTTCAAGGCCCGGCTGCTGGCGCAGGTAGGCGACTCCCTTGGGTGAGATCTTGTCGGCGACGAGGACTTTCATCGAAGAAAAATGCTTCCGAGGGAAATCTCCCCTTCCCGGCCTAGCAAGGAAAAGGTTTACGTATGACGACCGGTGGCCGTGGTGCGGTGGCCGCGGCGGCGAACGACGTCGAAACGAGCCCGCCCCGGCGCGCCGGCGCGAATCACCTTTTCCGCCGGCCCGCGTCTTGCTCCGCACCTTTGACAAACCACCCCGGGATTGCCCAACTGGGCCCTCGCGCGGGGCGGGTTCCCACCCGATTCAGCGTACCTCCCTTTCCTTCCCTATGCTGCCCTTCCGTCGCCGGCCCGCGTTGGTCCGGTCCCTCGCATCGATCCTCGTCCTGGGCCTGGCCGGTTGCGGCGAAGCTCCCTCCGGCGGTGCCGGCAAGTCGCCCGGCAAGGGCGCCAAGTCAGGCAAAGGCGGCGGCGGCGCAGCTCCCGTGCTGGTCGGCCAGGCGCAGATGCGCAAGGTTCCCCTGGCCATCGAGGCGATCGGCGCCGTCGAGCCGGTGCGGTCTTCCACGGTCCGTTCGCAGGTCGCCGGCACCCTCCTCCGCATCGCGATCCGCGAAGGACAGGATGTGAAGGAAGGCGACCTGCTCTTCGAGATCGATCCCCGCCCGTTCCGCAATGCGCTGCAGACCGCGGAGGCCGATCTGGAACGGCTCAAGGTCCAGCTCGAGACGGGCCGGGCGCAGGTCGAGCGTTACCGCGCGTTGAACCAGGCGCAGATGGTCTCGAAGGAGCAGTTCCAGAAGCTGGTCGACGACGTGCGGGCCCTCGAGGCCGAGCTGAAGGCCGGCGAAGCCCGCGTATCCACCGCGCGGGTGCAATTGGACTACTGCTCGATCCGCGCCCCGATCGCCGGCCGCACCGGCAACATCAACGTCGACGAAGGCGACCTCGTGCGCGCCAACGACACGGGAGCGCTCGTCACGATCCACCAGCTCAACCCGATCTACGTCACCTTCGGCGTCCCCCAGCAGCACCTCGCGGCCATCAACCGGTTCCGCGCCGACCACGAGCTGCCGGTGACGGTGATGCCGCCCGGCGGCGAGGAGGCGCCCGAGCGGGGCACGCTCAGCTTCGTCGACAACACGGTCGATTCCGCGACGGGCACGATCCGGCTCAAGGGCGTCTTCCGCAACGATCGCGGGCGGCTCTGGCCCGGCCAGTTTGCCGCCGTCACGCTCACGCTGGCCGAGCCCGAGGTCCTGACCGTCGCGACCAGCGCGGTCCAGACTTCGCAGACCGGCCAGCACGTCTACGTCGTCACCGCCGATCGGATCGCCGAGCTCCGGCCCGTGACGATCGAGCGCGCCCACGAGTCGCTGGCGGTCGTCACCTCCGGCCTCAAGGCCGGCGAGACCGTGGTGATCGACGGCCAGTTGCGCGTGATTCCCGGCCGGGGAGTCGAGATCAAGAGCGCGGCGCCGGCCGGGGCCGCGGCCAAGTCCGGCGACGCCGGGAAGAAGGAAGGCCGCAAGAAGAAGGAAACATGAACATCCCCGACCCCTTCATCCGCCGGCCGGTGATGACCGTGCTGGTCACGGCCGCGATCACCATCTTCGGCTGGATGGCCTACGAGCGCCTCCCCGTCAGCGACCTGCCCAACGTCGATTTCCCTACGATCAGCATCTCCGCGTCCCTGCCGGGCGCGAGTCCCGAGACCATGGCCTCGGCGGTGGCGACGCCGCTCGAGCAGCAGTTCTCCAGCATCGCGGGCATCGATTCGATGACGTCGACGAGCACGCTCGGGAACACGTCGATCACCCTGCAGTTCACCCTCGATCGCAACATCGATGCCGCCGCGCAGGACGTGCAGTCGGCGATCGCCGCGGTGCAGCGCCGGCTGCCCCGCGACATGCCCACGCCGCCGACCTTCCGGAAGAGCAATCCCGCCGACGATCCCATCATCCTGCTGGCGCTGAGCTCCGCCACGCAGCCGCTGTCGGAGGTCAACGAGTGGGCCGAGACCGTCCTCGCGCAACGGCTGTCCACGGTCGACGGCGTCGCCCAGGTGCAGGTCATGGGCTCGCAGAAATACGCCGTGCGGGTGCAGCTCGAGCCCCGCGCGCTCGCCGCCCGCGGCATCGGCATCGACGAAGTGCGCTCCGCGCTCGACGCCAACAACACCAACCTGCCGGCCGGCACGTTGAGCGGGGCCGACAAGGCCACCACGCTCATCGCCACCGGCCAGCTCCGGAGCGCGGAAGGGTTCCGCAAGATCATCGTCAGCTACCGCAACGGCGCCGCCGTCCGCCTGGGCGACCTCGCGCACGTCGCCGACAGCGTCGAGAACGACAAGGCCGCGAGCTGGTTCATGAATCGCGCGGAGGCGACCGACGAGCAGAGCCTGAGCGAGACGCCGGCGCAGAACCGCTCGATCCTGCTGTTCATCCAGCGCCAGCCCGGCACCAACACGATCAAGGTGGTCGATGGCATCAAGGCGCTGCTGCCCGCCTTCCGCTCGCAGCTTCCCGCGTCCATCAGCCTCGACATCTACAGCGACCGCTCCCTGACGATCCGGGAGTCGGTGCACGATGTGAAGTTCACCCTCGTACTCGCGATCGCCCTGGTCGTGATGGTCATCTTCCTCTTCCTGCGCACGCTCTCGGCCACGCTGATCGCCGGCGTCGCCATCCCCATCGCGGTCGTGGGCACGTTCGCGGTGATGTATTTCTGCAATTTCAGCATCAACAACGTGTCGCTGCTGGCGCTCACGCTGTCGGTCGGGTTCGTGGTCGACGACGCGATCGTGATGCTCGAGAACATCGTCCGTCACATCGAGAAGGGCGAGAGTCCGCTCGCCGCCGCCTTCAAGGGTTCGCGCGAGATCGGTTTCACGATCCTCTCGATGACGTTGTCGCTCGTCGCGGTGTTCATCCCCGTGCTCTTCATGGGCGGCATCCTCGGTCGGCTGCTGCACGAATTCGCCGTCACGATCAGCGCGGCGATCCTCGTCTCGGGCTTCGTCTCGCTCACGCTCACGCCGATGCTGTGCAGCCGGTTCCTGAAGCCGCACCGCGGGGCGCAGACGCACGGAGCCTTCTACCGCGCCACCGAGCGGGCGTTCGACGGGATGCTGCACATCTACCGCGTCACGCTCGAAGCCTCGCTCCGCTGGCGCCGCACCGTGATGCTGGTGGCGTTCGCCATGGTGGGACTCACGGTCTGGCTGCTGGCCGTGGTCCCGAAGGGGTTCATCCCGACCGAGGACACCGGCCGCATCATGATCAACACCGAGGCGGCGCAGGATGCCTCGTTCGAGGCGATGGCCCGCTACCACGTGCAGCTCGGCGAGATCCTCGCCCGCAATCCGTACGTGATCAACTTTTCCAACTATGTCGGCGCCTCCGGGCGCGGCGGCAGTTCCGCCGGCAACACCGGCCGCATCTTCGCGACGCTCGTGCCGCGCGACCAGCGCCCGCCCGCCGCGCAAATCGCCCAGGCGATGCGCAGCGAGCTGGCCGTCGTGCCCGGAATCCGCGCCACCCCGCAGGTGCCGCCCAGCATCCGCATCGGCGGCCGCGGCGCCGTCGCGGTCTATCAATACTCTCTGTACGGCTCCGACCTGCAGGAGCTCTACCGGCTCGTGCCGCTGATGGTCGACCGGATGCGGGAGCTGCCCACGCTCGTCGACGTCAGCTCCGACCTCAACATCACCAGTCCGCAGCTCATCATCGACATCGATCGCGACAAGGCGTCCTCGCTCGGGTTGAGCGCGCAGCAGGTCGAGGACACGCTCTACAGCGCGTTCGGCTCGCGCCAGGTCTCCACCATCTACACGCCGACCAACCAGTACTACGTGATCATGGAGCTCGCGCCGAAGTACCAGCGCGACCCCAGCGCCCTCTCGCTCCTCTACCTGCGCAACCGCGAAGGCCGGCTCATCCCCCTCGAGTCGGTCGCGCAGGTGCGGCAGACGGTGGGCCCGCTCAGCGTCGCCCACCTGGGCCAGTCCCCCGCCGTCACGCTCACGTTCAACCTCGCCCCCGGCGTCGCGCTCAGCCAGGCCACGGCCGACATCGAGGCCATCGCGCGCGAGGTCCTGCCCGCGACCATCACCGGTGTTTTCCAGGGCACCGCGGCCGCGTTCACCAGCTCGCTGCAGGGACTCGGCTGGATGCTGCTGATCGCGGTGCTCGTGATCTACATCGTGCTCGGCATCCTCTACGAGGACTTCGTCCACCCGGTCACGATCCTCTCCGGCCTGCCGTCGGCGACGTTCGGCGCGCTCGTGACGCTGCTGCTCTTCCGCGAGGAGCTGAACATCTACGGCTACGTCGGCCTCATCATGCTCATCGGCATCGTGAAGAAGAACGCGATCATGATGATCGATTTCGCGCTCGAGGCGCGCCGCCAGCACGGCAAGCGCGCCGAGGAGGCGATCTTCGAGGCGTGCCTGGTGCGCTTCCGGCCGATCATGATGACGACGCTCGCCGCCCTCGCCGGCACGCTGCCGATCGCCCTCGGCTGGGGCGCGGGCGCGGAAGCCCGACGTACGCTCGGACTCGCCGTTGTCGGCGGCCTCGTCGTCTCGCAACTGCTGACGCTCTACATCACGCCGGTGTTCTATCTCTACATGGAGAAGTTCACCCGCTTCCTCACTCCCCGGTCAGTCTCCGAGATCGAGCGCGAGGAGGCCGGCGCCGCCGCCGCGGGGCTGGCGAAGTAGCTCCGTCGTCACGGCGACGCGGCCGGGCCCGCCAGCCCGACGAAGTGCGCCCCGAAAGCCAGTCGGTCCGCCGCCTCCTCGATGAGCTTGCGGGTGGGTTTTCCCGCCCCGTGCCCGGCCCGCGTCTCGATCCGGATCAGCACGGGACGATTCTTCAGGTCGCGGTGCGCGGCGTGCTGCAGCGCCGCGGCGTACTTGAACGAATGCGCGGGATGCACGCGGTCGTCGTGGTCCGCCGTCGTGACCAGCACCGCCGGATACCTCACGCCGGCCTTCACGTGGTGCAGCGGCGAATATGCCGACAGGTAGCGGAAGCCCTCGACCTCATCGCTCGAACCGTAGTCGCTCGTCCAGGCGTAGCCGACCGTGAAGCGATGAAAGCGCAGCATGTCCATCACGCCCACCGCCGGCCACGCCACGCGGCACAGGTCCGGGCGCTGGTTGATCACGGCCGCGACGAGCAGGCCGCCGTTCGAGCCGCCGCTGAGGATGAGCCGGTCCGCGCACGTGTACTTCTCCGCGCAAAGCCACTCGGCCGCGGCAATGAAGTCATCGAACACGTTCTGCTTCCGCTCCCGCGTCCCCGCCCGGTGCCACCCCTGCCCATACTCGCCGCCGCCGCGCAGGTTCGGCACCGCGTAGATCCCTCCCGCCTCCAGCCAGGCCACGATCGACACGGAGAACGCCGGCGTGAGCGAGATGTTGAAGCCGCCATACCCGTACAGGATCGCCGGCGTCGTGCCGTCGGGGACCAGGCCGCGCCGGTGGGTGAGGAACATCGGCACCCGCGTGCCGTCCTTCGACCGGTAGAAGACCTGCCGCGTCTCGTACCGCGACGGATCGAACGCCACCTGCGGCGCGCGGTAGACCGCCCCCCCTCCCTCCGCCACGTCGTCGCGGTGGATCGTCGCCGGCGTGGCAAACGACGTGAAGCTGTAGAAGAGCTCGGGGTCATCGTCGCGTCCGCGCACGGTCGCCACGGTCCCGATCCCGGGCAATGCGATTTCCCGCACCAAGGCGCCATCACGCGCGTGCACCGTCAGCCGGCTGCTCGCGTCACGCATCGTGCGCACCACGAACCGGCCGCCGATCGCGTCGACCGAATCGATCACGTCGGGCCCCTCCGGGATCACGGTGCGCCAGTGCGCCGGCTCCGGCCGGCGCAGGTCGATCGCGATCAAGCGGCGACGCGGCGCGGCGGCGGTCGTCAGTACGTAGAGCACCGGCCCGTCGTTGCCGACGACGCTGTACTCGGCGTCCCAGGTCTCGACCAGCGAGAGCACCGGCGCATCGAGCCGCGGCGCGAGCGGATCGCCGAGGTCGACCACGCGCAGCAGGTTCTCCGGCGCCGAGCCCCGGGCGATGGCGATGACGAGGTAGCGTCCGTCCTCGGTCACGCCGCCGCGCACGAACCACTTCGGCTCCGCCGGCACGGCGTGGATCAGGCGATCCTCGGACTGCGGCGTGCCCAGCCGGTGATAGTAGAGGCGCTGGTGGCCCAGTTCCCCGAAGGTGGCGCCGGTGCCCGTGGCCGCGCCGGGCTCGGGATAACGCGAATAGAAGAATCCGCGCGCGTCCTGTGTCCACGACAGCCCGGAGAACTTGACCCAGCGCAGCACGTCCGGCTCGTCGTGCGCGGTATCCACCGATCGAATGCGAAACTCGTTCCAGTCCGATCCCGCCGCCGCGGTGCCGTAGGCGACCCAGCGGCCGTCGGGCGACACGCGGGTCGCCGTGAGCGCGACGGTGCCGTCGGCCGCGAGGGTGTTGGGATCGATCAGCACGCGCGGCGCGGCCCCCGGGCGGTCCTCCACGTGGTACACGGCCTGGTTCTGCAGCCCGGAGTTGCGGGAGTAGAACAGCCGCCCGCCCTCCTTCTCGGGCACGCCGAAGCGCTCGTAGTTCCACAGCTCCGTGAGCCGCGCCCGAAACTTCTCCCGCTGCGGCAGCGTGGCGAGAAAGCCGAACGCGAGTTCGTTCTGCGCCGCCACCCAGGCGGCCGTCGCCGGCGCATCGAGGTCCTCGAGCCAGCGGTACGGATCCGGCACCGGGGTGCCGTGATAGACATCGACCTGCGGACCACGGGGGGAGGCGGGATAGTTCACGGGAATGGAGTACGGGGCGGCGCCGGCCGATGCGACGCAGGGAACTGTCAGGGCGACGGCGGCGGCAAGGACGCCGCGCCACGGCCGAAGCCTGGCACGGGCGGCGGCGGGAGAAGTCGGGGCCACGGGAGCGGCACGCCGGCGGGCAGGCGTATTCATGGGAAGGGACCTTGCGGGACGCGGCCTCACCGGCCCGCGCCCTCGCGGCGCAACCGCGCGGCCTCCTCGAGGTGGGTGAAGGATTCGCGGCTCCGGCCGAGGGCGGCCAGGACCTGGCCGAACTGGTCGTGCAGCTCGGGCGCCCGCGGGTCGAGCCGCAGCGCCGCCTCGAAGTGCGGCACCGCGGCCGCGAGTTCGCCCGCGTTCACCCGGGCGACGGCAAGCTGCCGGAGGCGAACTTCAAGGTCGGCCTGACCTTCT
>CALFZM010000188.1 GCA_937952235.1 uncultured Opitutia bacterium
GCCTGGGCGAAAAGGCCGAGCACCAGGGCGAATTTCCCGGCGGTTTCCGGCCAAGTTCACCGCTCCATGTCCCGCCTTTCGTCCACCTTCGCCCGTGCGCGGGCCGAGCAACGCGCCGCCTTCGTCGCCTACGTGTGTGCGGGCGATCCGGACTTCGAGACGTCCGTCGAGGTGTGCCGGGCGCTGCTGGCCAACGGCGTGGATATCCTCGAGCTCGGCGTGCCGTTTTCGGACCCACTCGCGGACGGCCTGACGAACCAACTCGCGGCGCAGCGGGCCCTGGAGAGCGGGATGACGGCGGCGCGGGTGTTCGACCTGGTGCGGCGGGTGCGGGCGTTCAGTGCGGCGCCGATCGTGTTTTACACCTACTACAACCTCGTGTTCGCCAACGGCGTCGACGCTTACGTGCGCGCGGCGAAGGAGGCGGGCGTCGACGGCATCCTCACGCTCGATCTCCCGCCCGAGGAGGCGGGCGAGATGAAGGCGGCGTGCGACCGGCACGGCGTGGACACCGTGTTCATCATCGCGCCGACGACTCCCGATGCGCGCATCGCGACCGTCGCGGCAGCGACCACCGGGTTCATCTATTACGTCTCGCGCGAGGGCGTGACCGGCGTGCGCGACCAGGTGGCGGGCAACATCCCGGAGGCGGTCGCGCGGATCCGGGCGCGCACCGCGCTGCCGATGGTGGTAGGCTTCGGCATTGGGACGCGGGCCCAGGTGGCGCAGGTGGCGGCGCATGCCGACGGCGTGGTGGTCGGCAGTGCGCTCGTGAACTGCATTCGCGACCACCTGGGGGACCGGGCGAAGCTTCCGGCGGCGATCGGCGCGCGCGCCGCCGACCTCGCGCAGGGGACGCGGCGAACGGCGACTTGAGACCGGACGCCGCCGCCGATGGAAACGCCTTCCGCAGGTCCGGCCCCGGCGTCGCGGCGCGTCCTGCTGATTGACGACGACCGGCTGCAATTCCGGCTCACGGCGGAGCACCTGCGGACATTTCCGGGCCATCCTTATGCGCTCGAGTGGGCGGGCACCTACGACGAAGGGTTGGCGAGACTCACGACGGGCAGCTACGCGGCCTGCCTGCTCGACTACCAGCTCGGGCCTCACGACGGCCTCGCGCTCATCCGGGCGGCGGTGGCGGCAGGCTGCCGCACCCCGATCGTTTTCCTGACCGCGGAGACGGCGGATCGGGTGGATCATGCGGCGATGGACGCGGGTGCGCTCGATTACCTCGTGAAAGGCGAGATCACTCCCCGCAGCCTGGAACGCTCGCTGCGCTACGCGCTGAAACTGGGCGAAACGCTGGAGGCGCTGCGGCAGCTCGCGACGCGCGACGCGCTGACGGGTCTGCTCAACCGCCGCGAGTTCGACCGCGTACTGGTGGAGGAATGCGAGCGGGCGCTCCGGTTCGGTGCGGCGCTGACACTCGTGCTGGTCGACCTCGACCACTTCAAGCGGATCAACGACGCGCACGGGCATCCGGCGGGTGACGCGGTCCTGCGGGAGGTTGCGCGGCGCCTGCAGGCGCAGGTGCGCTCGGTCGATCGGGTGATGCGGCTTGGCGGCGAGGAGTTTGCCCTGGTGCTCGTGCAGACCGACGGCGCGGCCGGGCGCGTCGTGGCGGAGCGGGCGCTGGTGGCGATCCGAGCTGAAACGGTCGCGGTCGGAGCTGGCGCGGAGGTGCGGATCACGGCCAGCGCGGGCGTGGCGGAGCTGCCGGCGGACGCCTCGGACGGGGGCGAGTTGTTGGCGACGGCCGACCGGGCGTTGTATGCCGCCAAGGCGGCGGGGCGCGACCGGGTGGAGGGTGGAAGGGGCGGATGAAGCCGGTGCTGCACCTCCTGACCGGGCCCACGGCGGTCGGGAAAACCGAATGGGCGCTCGCCTGGGCGGAACGGGCGGGGGCGGAGATCGTGTCCTGCGACTCGCTCCTGTTCTATCGCGGCATGGACATCGGCACGGCGAAACCGACGCCGGCGGAGCGGGCACGTGTGCCGCATCATCTGATCGACGTTTGCACGGTGTCGGAGCGCATGGACGTCACGTCCTACCTCGCGCGGGCGCGCACCGTGATTGCCGGGATCGCGGCGCGCGGTCGCGCGGTGCTCGTCACGGGTGGCAGCGGCTTCTATCTGCGGTCATTCCTGGCGCCGGTCGCGGATGCGGTCGACGTGCCGGAAAGCGTGCGCGCCGAGGTCGCGGCGCTGCCGGCCGCTGCGGCCGTGGCGCGGCTGCGGGCGCTGAATCCGGGTGGTCTCGGCTCGCTGGATACGGACAACCCGCGGCGGGTGGTACGGGCGCTCGAGCGCTGTCTGGCGTCGGGCCGCTCCCTGGCGGACCTCGCGGCGGAGTTCGCGCGGCAGCCGCCGCCGTTTCCGGAACACCGGATCGCACTCTGCGTGCTGGAGCGGGCGTCGGAGGACCTCAACGCGCGGATCGAGGTGCGCGTCGCGGCGATGCTACGCGACGGCCTCGTCGACGAGGTGCGACGGCTGCGCGGGGAAGGTCTCGAGGGGAATCCCAGTGCGGCGCGCGCGATCGGGTATCGCGAAGTGCTGGCGCATCTGGACGGGCGGCTGCCGGCGGCGGCGCTGGCCGGGGAGATTGCGCGCAACACCCGCGGGCTCGTGAAGAAGCAGCGGACGTGGTTTCGCACCCAGCTTCCACCGCACCGGGTTTTGCGGGCGGAGGCCGTGCGCGACGCGGCGGAGTTGTTCGAGGGCGGCACGGGCGAGGGCGGCTGAGGGGGCGCGGACGGACGCGAGGAGCTGCGCCCCGGGGCTGCGGCGGAGCTTGCCGGTACGATTCCGTTGGGGTGGAGCCGCCTGTCCCCAGGCGGCTGACGTTTGGCGGACCGGTCCGCAGCGGCTCGGGGACCAGCCGCTCGAACAGCCCTCCGCCGATCGGGCGCCCCCGCCTCACGGCGCGACCAGCGCGCGCACCGCGGTGCGGATGATCTCGGGTTCGCGCGCGTGGTCGGTGGTGAAAACCACGATGACGTACTTCCGTTCATCGGGCAGCTCGACGTATGCGGCGTCATGACGCGTCTGGCTGGTCCAGCCCGCTTTCGACCACAGCCGGGTCCCGGGGGGAAGGGCAGGCCCGGAGAAACGCGCCTGCTCGTCGGTGGACGCCGGGTCGCGGGCGAGCAGTTGCATCATCTCGGCGCTGCGCGCGGCGCTGACACTGCGCCCGACGGCGATCTCGGCGAGCAGCCGCGCGGTGGCGTCGGTCGTGAGCATGTTCCGCCGTGGCTCGAACGCCTTCGTCGCCTGCGATTCGCGGCCGTACGGACCGTCGCCCCACGGTTTCTTGTGCGCGAGCACGCCGCTGTAGCCGAGGCTCTCGAAGTGGCGCGTCACCGCGTTGCGCCGTTCGAACCACGCTTTGAGTTCCGTCTCCGGCAACTCGGGTCCGCTGGTCGTGCCGGTGAGCAGGTCGATCAGATAGTGCGTCGCGTCGTTGGAGGAGTCGACGATCATGTCACGCATCGCACGGCGCAACTCGGGCGTGTCGGCGAGCCGGCCGTCCTCGAGCCAGCGGTGGGTCGCGGCGAGAAAGAAGAGTTTGATCACGCTGGCGGGATAGATCGGCACGTCGCCGCGCACGCTGCCGGTGCGGGGGCGATCCGGATCGGTCAGGTCCAGCACGGTGAGCGCGAGCTGGGACGGCTGGAGTCCGCGTTCCTGGAACCGGGCCAGGGTTGCGGCGGCGGCGCGGTCGGCGCGGGCCTGGAGGGCGGAGTCGGGCGCGAGGGCGAAGGAGGGCGGGGGCACGGCGGCGGGGACGGACGAGACCGCAAGGGCCGTCAGGGCGACGAGGCGGAGCAGCGGCATTCCTCCAGTGAGTGCGTTCCGCGCCGCCCGGGCAATCACGCGCGAGCGGGCGCGTTGGCGAAAAGGTGCGGACAAGACCGCGGTGATGCCGCAACGTCGCGGCATGTCGCTCCTGGTCCGCCTCGCGTTTCTCCTCGTCTGCCTGGGCCTGCCCCGCCTCGCCGTTGCCGCGGCGCCGTTCCACTTCATCCAGCTCAGCGATCCGCAGCTGGGCATGTTCACCAACAACCGCGATTTCGTGCAGGACGCGGCCAACTTCGAGTTCGCCGTCGCGGCGGTGAACCGGCTCAAGCCGGCGTTCGTCGTCATCACGGGCGACCTGATCCACAAGCCGGGCGATCCGGCCCAGATCGCCGAGTACCGTCGGATCGCGGGCAGGATCGATCCGGGCATTCCCGTTTATCACATCGCGGGCAACCACGACGTGGAGAACGCGCCGACCGGGGCGAGCCTCGCCGCGTACCGCCGGATCTTTGGCGCGGACCGGTATGTCTTCCGGCACGACGGCCTGGTCGGAATCGTGCTCAACTCGAGCGTGATTCACACGCCGGAAAAGGCGCAGGAGGAGCTCGCGGAGCAGGAGCGCTGGCTGCGCGCGGAGCTCGCGCGGGCGCGGGCGGAAAATCCGCGGCACATCGTGGTGTTCCAGCATCACCCGTGGTTCATCAAGAACGCGGGCGAGGCCGACCAGTACTTCAACATTCCGCTCGCGCGGCGGAGCGCGTACCTGGCGCTTTTCCGTGAGTTCGGGGTCCGGTATCTCTTCTGTGGCCACTACCACCGAAACGCCGAGGCGAGCGACGCTGGCATCGAGAATGTCACCAGCGGCCCGGTGGGGAAACCGCTGGGCGGCGCCAGATCCGGCCTGCGCGTGGCCATCGTG
>CALFZM010000189.1 GCA_937952235.1 uncultured Opitutia bacterium
CGGCGGTGCTCGGCGGCACGCGCGCCAGCTCCTTCTGGCGCT
This sequence comes from uncultured Opitutia bacterium, assembly GCA_937952235.1. Taxonomy (GTDB): domain Bacteria; phylum Verrucomicrobiota; class Verrucomicrobiia; order Opitutales; family Opitutaceae; genus ER46. The sequence continues at coordinate 43 of CALFZM010000189.1, forward strand.
GGCCCGGCACCCTGCGGCCCGCGACGGTGAAGGCGCTGGCGGCGCATATCGACTTTTTCCCGACCATCGCGGAGATCGCCGGCGCGAAACCCGGACCCGAGGTGCGACGGCAGGTCGAGGGCCGGAGCCTGGTTCCGCTGCTGCTCGATCCCGCCGCGCCCTGGCCGGACCGGACGCTCGTCACCCACCAGGGCCGGTGGCCGAAGTTCGGCGATCCCGGCGAGTCGAAGTACCGCATGGCCTCGATCCGCAACACGCGCTGGTCGCTTGTATCCGAGACGGGCGGACGCGAACCGGCGTGGCAGCTCTTCGACCTGTCGGTGGATTACGCGCAGAAGCACGACGTCGGCGCGGCCCACCCCGACGTGGTGCGTCAACTCGCGGGCGCGTTCGATCGCTGGTGGGCGGATTGCCTGCCGCTGATGGTCAACGAGAAGGTCGTCGGCCCGAAGCTGAATCCGTTCGCCGAATGGTACTGGCAGCAGTTTGGCGGCGGGCCGACCGCCGAGGACTACCGGCGCATGGACCCGCATCAGCCCTGGCCCGCGCCCGGCGCGAAGGCCGGCAAGAAGAAGAAAGGCTGAGCCTGCCCGGAAGGCAGCGCCCGCCGGGGAAACGGCTGCGCGCTTGATGACTTTGCGCTAGGGCGCGACGCCGTGCAGCGTCCCGTCCATGCTGCCCGAGATGGAAGCCCCGTCGCGACCGCGCAGCGTGTAGCCCAGCCGGTAGCACTGCACCGGGGCGAAATCTTCCGGCGTGACGAGCACGGTCCGCTCGTCGAGCAGGCGCACGCGGGCAATGGCACGGGTGCGTTCGTCATGGTGGGCGGAGCCGTATTTTTCGGAACGGCGCAGCGTCCAGGTCTCATACGTGAAGGCGGCGGGCGCGATTGAGGCAGGGTCGAGCGGTTCGGTGAACGTGAGCGCGAGCCCATCGGCGCGCGCGTGCAGCGAACGCGGCAGCCCCAGCGGGCGTCCCGTCGGCCGGAGGCGGTACAGGCCGCCGCTGGCGGTCTGGTTGGTCGCCCAGGCGGTCATGCCCACGACATAGAGGTCGTCACCCGCGGGATGAAAGCGTCCGCGCATGATCCCGGTGGGAAAGGCGGGCAGCGGCAGTTCGATCACCGCGCCGTGCCCGCGCCCGCCCGGAACGGTCTCGTGCGGGACGAGGAAAAGCCGTCCGTTGCCATAGCTCGTGTGCAGCAGCGCGCCGGCGAGCGGTCCCCATCTTCCCGGCGGCACCCACAGCAGTTCCGCGGGCGAGCGGTCCTTCGCATTGGTGATCCACACCAGCGGCGGCCGCATCGCCGCGTCCGAGGGATCGGTCACGTCGTGATAGCCGTACAGGTTGCCGAAGAAGCCGCCCGAGGGCGGGACGTGGTTGATCCGGTTCTTCGGCATCCAATGGCCTTCCTGGTCGGTGACGAAGAACGAGCCGTCGGGATTCAGGCAGACGCCGTTGGCGGCCCGGAAGCCGGTGGCAAGGAGTTCCGTGCGCGCGCCGTCGGCGGAGACGCGCAGGAGCGTGCCGTGCTGCGGCACGAGCGCGGGGCGGGCGTGGCGCGCGCTCTTGGCGTAGTAGAAGTTGCCGGCGGCGTCGGTCTGCAGCCCCATGGCAAACTCGTGGAAATGCTCCGTCACCTGGTGGTCGGTGTTGAACGCCTCGAGGAAATCCGCCTCGCCGTCGCCGTTGAGGTCGCGCAGCCGCACGAGCTGGTCGCGGCAGGCGACGAACACTTCGCCGTCCCGCACCTTGATGCCGAGGGGCTGGAAGAGCCCCGCGGCCACCCGCCGCCAGGTCACGGTGTCGCGGCCGGGCTCCAGCCCGTCGATGCGCCACACGTCGCCGTCCCAGGTGCATACGACGGCCTGCCGGCCGCCGGGCAGGAAATCGATGCCGGTGGGGCGCAGGCGCGCGCGCCACGGGTTGTCCACCGGCAGGTCGATCCGGTCCCAGGCGAACGGCCCGGCGCGATCGCTGCGCACGACGGCGGTGGTGATGATTTCCGGCCAGGCGGCCGGCCCGCCGCGGGTGAACGGCGCGAGGTCGGCCGGCGCCGGCGCGACGCGAGCCTGGTCATCGAGTCCCGGCGTACCGGGTGCCGCGATACGCAGGGCGATCCGGGCGGGCGTCGCGCGGGCGGGGATCCGAAGCGTGACGAAACGGTCGTCGCGGGCGAGGGTCGCGGCGTCGGATCCGCTGACCGCCACGGCTGCGCCGGCGTTGGCGACCCGCACCGCCAGGTCGTGCGCGGACGCGCCCACGTTGAGCGTGCGCACGAAGAGGGCGGCGTCGCCGCGGCGCTCGAGGTCATGGCTCTCCAGCACGGGGGTCGGGCCCACGGTGTAGGAGAGGACGGTGCGGGAGCCATGGCGATGGAGTCCCCGGTAGCGCATCCACGCGGAGGGCAGGGGGCCGAAGCGCCGGCCGTCGCGGCCGGTGATCCGAAGGTCGTGGAACCCACCCGTGCGGGGATCGGCCCAGCCGGGTCCGTCGGCCGTCGTGAACACCGGCTCGCCCACGGTGCGCGGGTGCACGACGTGGCGGCCATTGAACAGGATGCCCTCCCAGTCGATGAAGCCCGCGCCGGTCCAGCCGGCGGCCACGCGCAGCGTGTCGTGTTCGAAGAGGGTCCAGGCCCGGCCGGCCGCCACGCCGCCCGGGCCGTCGACCCGCAGCGCGATCCCCTTGAAGGCGACATTGGCCGCGAGCAGGGCGGCATCGCGCGCGGCGTGGTCGCGCAGCCGGGCCGCGGCGGAGCGGTTGGCGGCGTCGGCCACCTCGATCGTGGCATGCAGGAACGGGCCGTAGTCCATCTCGTGCCAGGGCTCTCGTTTCACCGGCGCCGGTCCGCGCGACGCGCCCCGGGGCAGGGAGGCGAGGTATTCGGGAGTGACGGCGAAAGGCGCCGCCGCCGCGGCCCGGCCGAGCAGGGTCTCGCGGATGTAATGGATCACGTCGTACTTCTCCTGCGGCACGAGCGCCACCTGCGGCGGCATCTGGCGCCAGCCATGGGTGAGCGTGCGGTACAGCGACAGCGGGTCGGCGCCGCGCTGAAACGCGCCCGTGGCGAACCGCAGCGCCGTCGGCATCGATCCGGGCAGCGTATCGTCGCCGTGGCAGCTCTGGCACACGCGTTCGTAGATCTCGGCGCCGCGCCGGCGGGCCGCTTCGTTCCAGCCGCGAATCAGGCCGGCGTGGTCGAGGTTGCGCTCGTAATCGGGCAGGGCCGACTCCGGGATCACGTTTTGCGCCATCACGGCGCAGCACGGCAGGAGGCAAAGGCAGGCGAGCAGGCGAAGGGGCATCGGGGTGCGGGCGAGGGTGGGGAAAAATCGGCGGATGTCACGTGGCGGGTGCGGACGGCCCGGGTCCGCCGCGCGTTCACTTCAGAACCGGCGCGTACTCCGGGTTTGGGTTCGAAATGAACGCGCGCGGAACCCAGCGTGGCGGGATGGCGTTGAACCGGTGTTTTTCCACGCTCGGCTGTCCGGAGCTATCGCTGGCTGCGGTGCTCGCCTTGGCGGAAAGGCACGGCATCCCGGGAGTCGAGCTTCGCAGTCTCGAGCACCACCTCGACCTCGCCCCTTATTTTGCCGGAGTTTACGGCACTCCGGAGCGACTCGCGCAAGCGGTGGCGGGAAGCGGCGTCCGCGTCATGGCGCTCGGGACGTCGCTGCGGCTGATTGGCGGCACGCCGGCCGAGCGGGCGGAGCTTGTCGCGCTGCTGCCCTGGGCCGACGCGCTCGGGGTGCGGTGGTTGCGGGCGTTCGACGGCGGCCGGGATTTCGGAGACGGGGAGCAGGCGGCGGCGGCCGCGACGGTGGCCTGGTGGCGGGAGGAGCGGCAGGCGCGGGGCGGCAGGGCGGACCTGATGGTCGAGACGCACGATGCGTTGCTCACGTCCGCGGCCATCGACCGCTTCCGCTCGACGCTGCCGGACGTCGCGATCCTCTGGGACGCGCATCACACCTGGCGCAAAGGCGGCGAGGATCCCGTGGCGACCTGGCGCGCGATCCGGCCCGCGGTGGTGCACGTGCACGTCAAGGACAGCATTCCCGTGCCCAGCGCACGGCACCCCTTCACCTATGTGCTGCCTGGCGACGGCGGATTCCCCGCGGGGGCGCTGCTTGCGGCACTGGCGGCAGACGGCTTTTCCGGACCGGTGAGCCTCGAATGGGAGAAGGGGTGGCATCCCTACCTGCCGCCCCTCG
>CALFZM010000190.1 GCA_937952235.1 uncultured Opitutia bacterium
TCCTCAAGCCGCGGCGGACCGGTCCGTCGCACGTCAGCCGCCTGGGGACAGGCGGGTCCGCCGCACCGGCATGCGTCCGGCTCAGGATTCAGCGGCGCGGCGGAGCAGGCGCCCGAGCTGCGGTCCGATCTTCGCCAGCTCGGCGCGGTGCGTGCGATAGAGCTTCTCGAGCACGCGCAGCCCGCGCGGGGTGAGGGTCACGTGGACGCGGCGACGGTCCTCGCGGGACGGGGTGCGGCGGACGAGTCCGAGCGCCGACATCCGGTCGACGAGCCCGACCGCGCTGTGGGGCGCGATGTGCATCTGTCCGGCGAGTTCGCTGATGGAGACCCAGTTGCGGCCGGGGTATCCTTCGATGGCGAGCAGCGCCTGGTACTGTTGCGGCGTCACCCCCTGGCGCAGCGCGGCGGCTTCGCTGAAGCCGAGGAAGCGGCGCAGGGTGTAGCGGAATTCGGCGAGCAGTTCGAAGTCCGCCTTGGCGAGACGGGAACGCGACTTCGGGGAACGAGGCACGGCAATCGAAAACACGGGCGGCGACGTCGTGGCAACCCGCAACCTTCACGACGGAACTCACGCCTTGAACGGGCGGAAGTCCCGGCGACGATGCGGTGATGCGTTTACCTCGCGGAGGAAGGCTCGCGGTGATCCTGGCGGGGCTGGTCGCGGCCGCCGCCGCGGCGGCTTCGCCGCCCAACATCGTGATGATCGTATCCGATGACCATGGTCGCGCCGACCTCGGCTGTTACGGCAACCCGGTGGTGCGGACTCCGAACCTCGACGCCCTCGCGGCCGACGGCACGCGCTTCACGCACGCGTTCTGCACGACGGCGAGCTGCAGCCCCTCGCGCTCGGTGATCCTGACCGGGCAGCACAACCACCGGAACGGGATGTATGGCCTGCAGCATGACGACCATCATTTCCAGTCGTACGACCACCTGAGGAGCCTGCCCGTGCTGCTCGCGGCCGGCGGCTATCGGACGGCGCGGATCGGGAAGTTTCACGTCGCGCCGGAGGCGGTGTACCGGTTCCAGACCGTGCTTTCGGCGGGAGCGGCGAACGATCCGGCGACGATCGGGCGCAGCCCGGTGGAGATGGCGGAGTCCAGCCGCGGCGTGATCGAGGCGCGGGACGAGCGGCCGTTCTTCCTCTACTTTGCCAGCGACGATCCGCATCGCGCCAACGCCGTGCTGCCCGATGGCCGGCCGACGTTCGACACGTTTCCGCAGCCCAATCCCTTCGGCAACCGGCCGGAGGGTCATCCCGGCATCAGGCCGGTCGCATATCGGCCGGGGGACGTCCCGGTTCCGTCGTACCTTCCGGATACGCCCGAGTGCCGCGCGGAACTGGCGGAGTACTACCAGGCGATCTCGCGACTCGACCAGGGCATCGGCCGGCTGATCGGGATCCTGAAGGCCGCCGGCAAGTACGAGACGACGCTCATCCTGTACCTCTCCGACAATGGCGCGGCGTTTCCCGGCGCGAAGACCACGCTGTACGAGCCGGGCATGCGGCTGCCCCTGCTGGTGCGGGCGCCGGGGCGGAGGAATCCGGGGGCCGTGCAGGAGGCGATGGTGACCTGGGCCGACCTGGCTCCGACCCTGCTGGACGTCGCTGGAGTTTCAGTGCCGGCGGGCGCGATGGACGGCCGTTCGTTTCGCGCCGGGCTCGACGGAGGCGCGTTGCCGGGCTGGGACGAGGTGTACGCCTCGCACAGCTTTCACGAGATCACGATGTACTATCCGATGCGGGTCGTGCGCACGCGGCGGCACAAGCTGATCTGGAACGTCGCCTCCGGGCTCGCGTATCCGTTTGCCCTGGACCTGGTGAAATCGCCGACCTGGATCAGCGCGACCCGGGGCGGGAGCGGGAAGTTCGGGGCGCGGACCATCGACGCGTACCTGCGCCGGCCGGCCTTCGAGTTGTACGACCTCGAGCGAGACCCCCACGAAGTCGTGAACCTCGCCGGCGATCCTGCGCACCGGAAGCTGCAGGCGGAGCTCCTCGAGAAACTGAAGTCGTTCCAGGAACGCACGCGCGACCCGTGGTTCCGCAAGTGGTCGCACGAGTGAGGCGCGTCAGCCGTCCGCGATCGGGCGGCCGCCACCCCCGCTGAATCGTAACGGCCCAGCCGGTCTCACGCATTTGGGGTGGAGCCGCCTGTCCCCAGGCGGCTGACGGTCGACGGACCGGTTCGCAGCGGCTTGAGGACAAGCCGCTCCACCTTCCCATGGGTCGTTGTCATGGCTGATTTGAAGGCCAACTGCCTGAGTCCGGCTACGGCGCGAGCGATCCGAGCAGCGCGTGCACTTTGCCGACGATGCGATCCTCGACGTCGGGCGTGAAATCGTTGGCGGCCTCGTAACCGCCCTCGAGGGCGACGCGGCGTCCGGGCACGTAGCCGGCGTAGTCGTTGGAGTAGCCCGCGACCCAGACGAGCGGGCCGGTGAGCTCGCGTTTCAGCCGCAGCGCGTAGTCCACGGTGGTTTCGCTGCCGAGGGCGGCGAGCGTGAGCTGGGTGCCGAGGCGCACGACCTGCACGGGATAGGAATGGCCCGGCTTGCCGGCGTTGCGGGTCAGTTCCACGTCGCCGATCGCCGCGCGGATCGAACTCGCGATCGGGCGCGGCCCGGTGCCGAGGGCGGCGATCACGGAGTAGGCGAGCGTCTGCCCGTGGTGGCGGGCGAGCGCGAGCGGCGGCAGGCCGGGGACCTCGTCGCGTCGCGGATACGGATTCTGGTCGCCGCTGCAGCCATTGACGAACAACGCGGTCGCGCCGGGATACGCTTCCTGGAGCGTCTTCTGCGCGAAACCGGCGTAGTCGCCATTGAACAGATAGCGCGGCTCCTGTCCTCCCGGCGTGACTGAACTCAGCGTGGTGTTGTGGCAGGCGTAGCCGAACGCGAGCGCCACCGGCGCGGCCCCGGCGCGGTAGACAGCCAGCACGGGAACGTCGTGGTCGACGGGTCCGTCGAAGGTGGGTGCGCGTTTCGCGTTGGGGTCGTCGGGCGGCAGCGCGTAGTTGACGCGCCGGTTCATCGCGAAGCCCGCGCGAGCGCGCGCGTAGGCGAGCCGGGCGGGAGCCCGGGCGGCAAGCGCCTCGCCGACGAGTCGCACGAGAGCCCTTTCGAGGCGGTCCTGATACGCGGCGGCCTCCTTCTCCCGCCCGGGGCCGGGGCGATACTCGGGCCCGCAGTGCGTGTGGGAGGCGTTCAGCAGGAGGTGTTCGGGCTGCAGGCCGAACTGCTCGAGGCAGCGCGCGGCCACGGTGTCGCGGACGTTGCGGCGCACCCCGATCAGGTCGAGCGTCACGAGAACCAACGGCCGCCCGGCCGCGTCCTCGAGGGCGAGCGCCTTGGCGTGCAGCGGCTCGGCGATTCCTTCCGAAGGCTTCTTCCGCGCGGCGTAGCCGGCCATCCACATGCTGGCCGTCGGCGTGATGTCGGTCGTCGCGAGGCCGGCTTTCCAATCGAGTGGGGGGGAGGGCCGCGGTGTCGCTGCCGCGGCGAAGACGGGAGCGCTCGCGGCGATGAGGATCGCGGCGAGACGGAGAAGCGGGAGGGGCATGACCGCGAGCGTCGCCGTCGCGTCCGGGTCGGTCAAACGGGGCCGGCAGGCACTTTGGTCGCCAGGCGCGGCAAGGCGAGTGCGGTGGAGCGACGCTCCCGCGCGGCCGCAGCGCCGCCGGAGCCGCGCGCTGAGCCGGACCTCAGGCCGTTGGCCTTCAAATCAGCCACGAAGACGGCCGCACCGGAAGGTGGAGCAGCTTGTCCTCAAGCCGCTGCGGACCGATCCGTCGCACGCCAGCCGACTGGGGACAGGCGGCTCCACCGCAACGGCATCGTTCCGGTCGAGCCGGGAACCGTGCCCGCTTCAGGCGGAAGGTGCGGCGAGCGGGAACCCGGCGGCCTGGAGGTCGGCCTGGGTCTTGTTCAGGCCGTTGAGCAGGCAGCGATAGTCGCTGATGACGTTGAAAAATCGGAAACCCAGCGCGTGGTAGCGCGCGACCTGATCGGCGGCGCAGGGTATTCCGGCGACCTTGCCGTGCCGGCGGCACGCGGCGACCACCTGTTCGAGGATCGCGGTGACGGCCGGCGCGTCGTAGCTGCCAGAGATGCCGAGCGAGAGGGTGAGGTCGCCGGGACCGACGAACAGCACGTCCACGCCGGGCAGGGCGGCGATGGCATCGATGTGCGGCACGACCGCGGCCTCCTCGATCTGGACCACGAGCACGTTTTCATGGTTGGCCTGCGCGATGTAATCGCGGGCGGGGAAGCGACCGAACGCCGACTCCGCCTGCACGCCGTCGAGCCCGCGCCGTCCCTCCGGGGGAAATTTCATTGCGTCGACGACTTCGCGGACCTCCGCGGGCGAGACGACCTTGGGCAGCATGATGGCCCGCGCGCCGGCTTCGAGCAGCCAGATGAGGTCGGCGTAGTTGGACGGCCGGGTCCGGACAATCGTGTCCATGCCGCCGAGCCGGGCCGCGCGAATGAGATGTCCGACCACCGAGGGATCGAGCTTGCGGTGCTCGAGGCAGAGCCAGAGCCCGTCGAAGCCGTAGGTGCCCATGAGTTCGACGATCTCGGGATCCTGGTAGCCGGCCTTGGCGCAGAGCACGGTTTCGCCGCGGGTGAGTTTCGTTCGGATCCGGGAGCGCAGCATGGAAGGACAGCGTGGGAGGCGGGCGGGGGGAAGACGACGGCTTACCTGGCGCGGGGCGGCGTCGGAGGCCGCGGGGGAAGCCGGACGGGGCCGAAACCGGGCAGCGCGAGGTCGAGGGCGTCGGTGACGTTGCAGACGGGGTCGTGGCCGCGCCCGTACCAGAGGTCGAGGTCCTCGGGAGCGGGACGGCTGGCGCTGTCGCGATTGGCGTGCAGCACGATCTCCTGCGTCGCGGCGTCCCAGCTCGAGCGGAAGAAGAGCAGCCGGCGCTGGCCGGGGGGCGTGGTCGCCTCGAAACCGAAGATGCGGCCGCCGGGGACGCGCAGGTCGCCGTTCACCCCGCTGAGCCGCACGCGCAGCTCCGTCGGCGACGTCCAGCGGGCGGCGACGAAACGCGGCCCGCCGCGGCCCTGGGCGGCGTGGGCGAAACGTTGGCCGAGCCGGTCCTGGCTTTCGCGGCTCAGGTGGATGTAGTCGCCGTTGTCGAGATCGAGGGTGGCGACGAGCCGGGCGGGTGGCGGGATCAGGGCTTCGGCGGTGCGCTGTGCCTCGCGGATGACATTCCACTCCGCGTAGAATTTCTGCACCTCGTTGGCCAGGCGGCCGAGCTGGGCGTAGAGGAAGGGCAGGTCGGGCCGGCCGAGGTCGGCGCGAAGGCGGGCGACGAGCGCGAGGAACTTGCGCTGGTAGACGGCGGCAGGCTCCGGGCCCGAGTCGTTTTCGCCCTGGTACCAGAGCACGCCGGCGACGTGCCCGCCCGCGAGTTTCACCTGCGCGAGCAGTTTCGCGTAGAGCGCATTCCGGCCGGTGCCGCCGGCGTCGGGCGACCACTGGTCCATGGAGGTGCCGCCCTTGGCGCAGGCGATCAGTCCGATGGGGACGCCGGTGGAGTCGGTCAGGGCGCGCGCGAACGCCAGGCCGGGCCCGTGGCCGGGGCGCGTCACGCCGGGCGGCAGCGGTTCTTCGTGGAGCGGATGGGTGGCGAGCTGCCAGGCGCCTTGCAGGGTGAACAGCCGGACGCGTGGATCGCGCGGGTAGGGTTCCTCGATGCGGGCGCGGCCGACCATGTTGGACTGGCCGGCGAGCACCCAAAGGTCGCCGACGTAGACGTCGCGTACGATGCGTTCCGCGGAAAAGCCGCCGTCGGAGCCGCGCACGCGCAGGCTCACCTGGTAGGGACCGCCGGTGCGCAGGCTGGGCAGGCGGGCTTCCCATGGGCCGGGAGCGAGCGTGGCAACCTCCGTCCAGGCACCCTCGCCGATGCGGCTTTGCAGCGTGGCCGCTGCGTCGCTGGTACCTCGCACGATGGGGACGGCCTGGCCGGCGGGGTCGCGCGGCAGGACCTGCGAATCGGTGAGGCCGCCGGTGAACGACACGGCGGCGAAAAACGAGAGAAGGGAAATCATCGGGGGCCGGGCAAGGGCAGGAAACGGTCCGGGGGGCGAGGGGCAGGGTGCGCTGGGCGCCGCGGCTCAGGGCAGGGGCTTCCGTTGTTCCGCGAGCCAGCGGACGCCGGGCGGGAAGTCCGATTCATGGCCGCCGTCGAAGAGGGTGATGCGCACCGGTCCCGCGACGCGGCGGAACAGCACGGCGCGGCGGCGGCCGGGTTCGTCGACGGTCTCGGCGGCAAGCGTGGCCGGCAACTGGGCGGTGGCGGTGATCGACGCGATGTCGGCGTCCGCTAGCGCACGTTCAGTGAGATCGTTGGCACGCGCGAGGGCGTTGAAGGCATTCAGCGCATGGCTGACCGGGACGGAGCCGACGTGGCCGTCGCGAATGCCGGCCTGGAGATCGATCGGCACGCCTCGGGCGCGGGCGAGGTGGAACAGGGGCGAGCGCGCGCGATACTCGGCGTCGGTTGCCGGAGAACCCGGTGCTCCGCCGCACGCCTTCTCCATCATCGCGTGGTAGCGGGAGCCTTGCTGCTTCGAGAAAGCGTGCCACGCGGCGAGATCCGTGATGGGCACCCAGGCGGAGACGCCGGCCCAGAGGGCGGGCGCGGCCTGAGCCATCATCAACGCCATGTGGCCGCCGCCGGAGCCGCCAATGAGATAGATGCGGGCAGGATCGACGGCGGTGCGGCTTTGCGCGAACGCCACCGCGTCGAGCACGTCCTGGATGGCCAGGCGCGAACCGCAGGCTTCGGGACGTTGGTTGGGGCCGCGAAAATTGGGGGAAATGAAGGCCCAGCCGCGCTTGGCGCAGTCGCGGGCGAGGCTGGCTTCGCCCAGGCGCGCCGACCAGCTATGCAGGTGAACCAGCAGCGGGGCGGGAGTAGGTGACGGATTGGGCAGGAACCAGACGGGCTCGGCTTGCCCGTCGAGCGTGCTGCGAACCTCCACCACCTCCACGCCCGGGGGGAGTTCCGGTGCCTTCCGGGGCTCGTCCGCGGCAGGCAGACTGCCCGCGACCGACATCGCGCTGAGCAGGGCGAGGAGGCGGCGGATCATGCGGAGATGCCCATGTGGTAGCGCACGCAATACTCGGCGGAGTGGGGCGTGCGCCGCGCGAGGTAATCGATGTAAAGCTGATGGCGCTCGTCGGCCAGGGCCGGATCGATGGACGGTGGACTGACTCCGAGATACCGACCGAAGATGAAGAGCGGTACCAAGGCGCGCTTCAACGCGTCGACCAGCCACGGATTGCCGCTCAGCTCCCAGACGTAGCCGTGGAAGGCGATCTCGAGCGCGTCGCGGGCCGGCCGCTCGCTGTCCCGGAACAGGCTGACCAGCTCGGCCTTCATCTCGTCCAGGCGCTCCAGGTCAGACGCCGTCACCCGTTCCCGGCCGCGTTCGAGCGCACGCGTCTCGAGCATCAGCCGCAGCTCGCGGATGTGTTCGCAATCGTCCGCCGACAACTCGATGACCGAAAACCCGCGGTTGGGAGAATGCGTCAGGAGCCCTTCTTCCACGAGGACCAGCAACGCTTCCCGGATGGGGCCGCGGCTCACCTCAAACTTCGTGGCCAGAGCGACTTCGCTTAGATTTTCGCCCAGCTTGAAATGACCCTCGCGCAGCGCGGAGCGGATCGCGTCTGCCACGGCGTGACGAATTGATACCGAACGAATTGCTGCCAGGGCCATCGGGGCCACGGAAGGCTTGCCCCGGAACAATGTCAACTCAAAGAAAACTGTCGACAGTTTATCATTGACAGAAGAATGCCGTGTTTCGAGGTTGGGCGATGTCGCCGCTTTTCGGCGACGGCCGGCCGTGCGCGATGCTCCCTGCCGGCGAGCCTGCAACTCGCTTCGTTACCCATGAACTTCCGACTCGATCTGCCTGGTTCGTCGTTTTCGCGCCTGTTCGGTGCGTGGCTGGTACTGGCGACACTCTTGTTGATTCCGGCCGCGGCGCAGCCGGCGGGCACGGGCAGCGTGGAAGGCCGGGTGCAGAATGATGTCACGGGCCGCTACCTCCACAATGCGCGGGTCAGCGTGAAGGGCACCAACCTCGTGGTGCTCACCGACGAATACGGCACATACCGCCTGCCCAGCGTGCCGAGTGGCGGCGTGGTGCTGGAGGTTTTTTACACCGGACTGGATATCCAGACCCTGTCCGTGACGGTGCCGACCGGCGGGAGCGTGACCCGCGACGTCAGCCTGACCAACGCGTCGCTTTTTGGCGCGAAGGACACGACGGTGCGGCTCGACGCGTTCACGGTGAACGCGAGCAAGGAGACCGACGGCTCCGCCATCGCGATCAACGACCAGCGCTTCGCCCCCAACATCAAGAACGTCGTCTCCACCGACGCGCACGGCGAAGTCATGGGCGGCAACATCGGCGAGTTCCTGAAATTCGTCCCTGGCATCGACACCGGCGGCGGGGCGTTCGAGCCCGGTGGCATTTCCGTGCGCGGTTTCGATTCCAGCATGACCCTTGTCACCAGCGACGGCGCGCCGATGGCCAATTCCGGCGGCGACCGCACGTTCACGCTCGAGCAGATCTCGATCAACAACATCTCCCGCGTGGAGGTGACCAAGGTGCCGACGCCCGCGACGCCCGCCGACTCGGTCTCCGGCTCGGTGAACATGGTCGCGAAGAGCGCCTTCGAGCGCAGCCGCCGCGAGATCCGCTACAACGCCAACCTCACCGCCAGCCGCCGCCACCTGAAGCTGAGCAAGCAGCCGCGGGCCGACGAATCGTACACGTACCTGATCCGCCCGAGCGCCAACGTCGAACTGGTCTTTCCCGTGACGAAGAATTTCGGCGTCACCCTCGCGCTGCTGCACTACATGGGCAACGTCCCGTACAACGCCCCCATCCGCACCTATGAGGCGCTCGCGGCGGGCACCGGCGCCTCGTTCAGCAATCCCTACCTCCGGCAGCTGCAGACGCAGATCACGACGCAGTTCCGCACCCGCGATTCCGCCAGCGCGAAGGTCGACTGGCGCGTGACGCGGCACTCGGTGCTCTCGGTGAGTTACCAGCAGTCGTACTTCAACCTGGATTCGATGAACTACAACTTCCAGGGCAACGCCGGCACCAACGCCACCCCGTCCGTGGCCGGCGGCACGGCGCTGCGCTTCGGCCCCGATTTCACGGTCGGCGCGACCGGCCGCGGCAGCGTCGGTCAGACCGCCGGTTTCAACACGCGCCACCAGTGGCTCAGCTCGGGCAATCTCACCTACCGCTTCGACAACGGCGAGTGGAAGGCCGACGCGCTGTTCACCGCCTCCAAAGGCAAGTCCTGGACCACCCGCGAGGAAGAGGGCTATTTCGGCGGGTTCACGACGTCCGCCAAGGTGCCGGTGCGGGTGTCGTTCCTCGACATCACCGAGCTCGGGCCCGGGCGCGCCGAGGTGTTCACCAACACGAACCAGCCGTTCGACCTGTACGACATCAACAACTACAACCTCACGGGCGTCTCCGGCGGCCGGCGGTCGCTCATCGACCAGATGGTCGCGGGTCACGTGAACGTGAAGCGCCGGCTCGGGTTCCTGAGTTTCCCGGCCGCGCTCCAGCTCGGCTGGGCTGGACGCTCCCAGGATCGCGACCTGCAGAATTTCACCCGCAACTACACCTACAACGGCATCAACGGCGACCTCTCGGCCGCGGCGTTCACCGCCGTGATCTACGGCAACATCAAGGAGCCGATCATCACCGGGATCGAGCGGAACCCGCCCCCGGGCCGCGGCGTGCCCTACGCGTCGCCGCACCTCGCGTATCAGGCCTACCAGCGCAACCAGAACCTCTTCACCGTCACCCCCGCGCAGGCCATCGCGATGGAGCAGGGCCGGCGCACCAACTCGCTCTACTTCGAGGAGGGCGTCGACGCGCTCTACGCGCAGGCGGAAATGCGGCTGCTGAAGAACCGGCTCAACGTGCTGGGCGGCGTGCGCTACGAGCGCACCACCAACTACGGCCGCGGCGTGCTCAACGACCCGGCGGCCGTCTTCCAGCGCAACCCCGACGGCACGTTCGTGCGCAACGCCGCGGGCCAGCGGATCCGGCGGCCGGAGGCCGGCGCCGCCGGCTCGCTCGAGCAGCTCAATCTCACGCACATCGAGCGCGGCTTCGGCGCCAGCCGCTCGTACGACGGCTACTATCCCAGCCTTCATCTCACCTACAACCTGCGGGAGAACCTCCTGCTCCGGCTCGCCTACGCCAAGACGTACGGCCGGCCCAACTACGCCGAGATCATCCCCAACACGGTGATCAACGAGAACGACCTGGGCGCCGAGCCCGATCCCAATGCCGTGCAGGGCACGCTCACGGTGCGCAACACCGGGCTGCGGCCGTGGACGGCGCAGAACTACGACGTGTCGCTCGAGTACTACACCGAGACCGGCGGGCTCTTCGGCGCCAGCGCGTTTCACAAGGAGATCCGGGACTTCTTCGGCACCTTCTCCAAGGTGGCCACCGCCGCCGACGTGGCCGCGCTCGGGCTCGACCCGGAATTCGCCGGCTGGCAGGTCAACAGCACCATCAATACGGGCGCCGCCCAGGTCGCGGGCTTCGAGCTCAGCGCCAACCAGTCGCTGCACGTGATCGCGCCGTGGGCGAAGCCGTTCAAGGTGTTCGCCAATTACACGAAGATCGAGCCCCGCGGCGACCGCGAGGCCGACTTCAGCGGCTTCCTGCCCGAGACGCTGAACTACGGCATCACCTTCACGAAGAGCGGGTGGATCGTCATGGCGAAGTGGCACCGCCGCTCCGACGTCGAGCAGGGCCTGCAGGCGTACCTCGGACCCGACGCCCGCGCGTTCGTCAAGGGCCGCACGATCCTGGACCTGAACGTCTCGTATCAGTTGCGCCGCGGCACCTCGCTCTTCTTGAATGCCCGCAACGCCCTCAACGAACGCGTGGATTACCTGCGCTACGGCTCCTCCACCCCGACCTACGCCGCGATGTACCAGGCCCGAAACTACGGCGGTGCCACGTTCGACCTGGGCATCAAGGGATCCTTCTGACCGCACCGCCATGCCCTCCACTGCTCCCGCCTTCCTCCGCCGTGCCCGCCCGTGGGCGCTGTCCGCCGCCCTGCTCCTGGCCGCCTCCGCGGCGGCGGCCCCCGCGTCCGGCGTGCGCGTCGAGAACATCCGCCGCGCCTTCCACAACGGCGAGCACAACGCCTTCACCGACCTTGTCCGGTGGCAGGGCCAGTTCTGGCTGGCATTCCGCAGCAGCCCGGACGGCCACGGGGTGTACGACACCGGCGCCGTGGTGATCCTCAACAGTCCGGATGCGAAGACCTGGCGTCAGGTGCACCGGTTCACCGTCCCGCTGCGTGACGCCCGCGACCCGCATTTCCTCGTCTTCAAGGACCGGCTCTTCGTCTACACCGGAGCCGCCTTCGTCGGGAAGGAGAAGGTCCGCGGCACCGAGTGGAACGCGCATTTCGGCTACGCTTCCTGGACGACCGACGGCACGACCTGGGCGCCCGCCCAGCCGCTCGAGGGTACCTACGGGCACTATGTCTGGCGGGCGGCCGCGTTCGGCGGACGCGCCTACCTGATCGGCCGGCGGTTCCAGGGACACATTGCGGCCAGTGGCCGGACCACCATGCAGAACGCGCTGCTCGAAAGCGATGACGGCCTGCGCTGGCGGTTCCGGTCGCTGATCCAGGAGACCGACGGCAATGAAACCGCGCTCCTCTTCGAGCCCGACGGCACGCTGCTCGCCCTGAGCCGGACCAGTGCCGACCACGCCGTCCTCGCCCGCAGCCGTCCGCCGTACGAGACGTGGACCCGCACTCAGCTCGACGGCTACCTCGGCGGCCCGATGCTGGCGCGCTGGGGCGACCGCTACCTGGTTGGCGGGCGGCGCCGGCTGCCCGCTCCGCCGACCGCCCCGGGGCCGGGGCAGGGCATCACCACGCTCCTCTGGCTGGCCGGCGACCGGTTGGAGAAGATCGTCGAGCTGCCGAGCGGCGGCGACAACTCCTACCCGGGCTTTGTCGCCCTCGACGACCGCCGCGGGTTGCTGTCGTGGTACTCGACGCACGAGAAGGATGCCGCCGGCAAGCCGATCACCGCGATCTACCTGGCGGACCTGGTGCGCACTCCCTGACGCGCGCCGGTCGCCGCGAGGCATCCATGACTCCCTTCCTCTCCCGCCTGTTCCTGGCGGCCACGCTGGCCGGCGGCGCTTCCGCCGCCGAACCCATCCAGTGGCTGGTCGAATACGCGGCCGGCGCACCGCCCGCCGCGCCCTCGTGGCAGGCGGTCGGCGCGGCAGCCACGGCCGCGGTGGTGGCCGACGGCGCGTTGCGGGTGCGCGACGAAGCGACCGACGCGCACGGGCATTTCCTCGCGGGCTTCGCGTTTGATCCGGCCCGCGAGATCGTCGTCGACGCGAAGGTTCGCGTGACCTCGATGGCGAGCGGCCAGTCGAAGCCGGGCGCGACCGCGCCGAGCACGAACATCTGGCCTTTCCCGGACGGCGCGCCGATCACGCTCGTCGTCGGCGACGGCCGGCGCGAGGGCGGCATCGTGCTCAAACCCGACAAGGTCACGACGCTGGTCGACCGCGTCGCGCTGCTCGACACCCGGCGCGAGTTTCACACCTACCGCCTCGTGATCCGCGGGACGGACATGAGCGTGTCCGTCGATGGCACCGAAGTCATCCGGGGCGAGGGCGCTTTCGCCCGCCCGGCCCGCTCGCCGGAGCCGTTTGTCCTCTTCGGTTCCGATTCCAGGCTCCATCGCGGAGACGCCCAGTGGGCGTCCGTTCGACTCGGCCAGCGCACGCCTTCCACGCCGGCGCCGAAGCCGCCGCTGCAACTCACCTTCAGCGCGCCGTGGGAAATCCCGCCCTTGCCGAAGGGCAATCCGCACGAGCGACCGTACGCCCACGTGCACGCTCACACGCGCCCCTACCTCTATGCGCTGGGCGACGGACTGCTGCTCATGAGCGTCGCGCAGGGGCCGGATGCGATTCTCGAGCCGTATGGCCTGCTGAAGTCCACCGACGCCGGCCGGACCTGGACCCCGATCGCGGGCCTGCAGTACAAGTCGTTCGCGCCTCTGCCCCTGGTGCGCCTCGCCGACCGCAGCATCGTCGGCGTCTCGCGCTGGGCGGTGAAATACGACCGCGAGGAAGGCGCGTTCATCGGCATGACGTACCATTTCGATCCCGACGCCAGTCGCTATACGACGACGGAAAACCTCATCCTCGGACTGCCTCCGGGCATGGGTCGGCTCACGTTCGACCGGCACATCTTTGCGCTTCCCGACGGCGCGCTGCTCGTCGCCGTTTATGGTTCGGCGACGAAGCTGCCGGGCGAAAGCAACTCCACCGGCCGGCGCGCGCTGTTGCTGCGTTCGGAGGATCGCGGGCTCACGTGGCGATACTTCTCCACGCTCGGCCCGAGGCCGGAACCGTCGGTGGTCCGCTTCTCCGCCACGGAGATGATGTCGCTCCTGCGCGTGAACGGCTGGATGCCGCTCGAGCAGAGCTGGTCGCGCGACGGCGGAAAGACCTGGACGCCGCTCCGGCGGCTCGAGGAAGGCAGCGTCGACGCGGATCTCGTTTACATGAGCCACGGGGTGCTGGCGTGCAGCTACGGCCGGCCCGGCTCGAACCTGATGTTCAGCCTCGATCGCGGCCAGACCTGGGTGCACCACCACGTGATCACTGAAGCGCGCGGTTATAACTACACCTCGATCCAGGAGGTCAGTCCCGGCCGGCTGCTGTACGTGCACGACGCCCCGCGGCTGCAGGCGCTTTATGTCGACGTGGCACGGAGGGAGTGACGTGTCCCCGGCGCGACGCCGCTGCCGGGCCGCAATGCGGTGGGCGGGGTGCGCCGCCCTTTTCGCGCTCGCCGGCCCGCTCGTGCAGGGCGCGGCTTCGCCCGCGGCGCCGGGTTCGCGCGTCTTTCGCGCCGGCGCCGCGACCAGCAATATCACGCCCCCGCTCGGCGTCCCGCTCGTGGGCAGCGTGGACGTGGCCAGTGCCGCGCACGTGCACGACGAACTCCACGCGCGCTGCCTCGCGCTCGACGACGGCGCACAGCGGCTGGTCTTCGTCGTGGTCGACAACCTCTCGGTGAACCGGGAGGTCTTCGATGAAGCCAGGCGGCGCGTGCACGCGGCGACGGGTGTCTCGCCGGAGCACATGATGATGTCGGCGACGCACACGCACTCCGCCGCCAATGCCCGCGGCGTGAATCCGTTGCTGCATGCCGCCGAGCTGGACCCTTACCAGGCATTCCTCGCGCAACGAATCGCGGACGGCGTGCGGCGCGCCCTCAACCAGCTCGAACCGGCCCGGATCGCCTGGGGCGCCGGCCGCCTGCCGCAGCACGTGTTCAACCGCCGCTGGCTGCTCAAGGACGGTGCGACCGTCGTGAATCCGTTCGGCGGACAGGATCGCGCCATCATGAACCCGGGCCGGCGCCCCGATCTCGACCGGCCGGCGGGTCCGACCAATCCCGAGGTGTACGTGCTGTCGGTGCAGTCGACCGCCGGGCGTCCGATCGCGGTGCTGGCCAACTACTGGTTGCACTACGTCGGGGGCGTGCCGGGCGACCACGTGTCGGCGGACTACTTCGGCGCGTTCTGCGACCGCCTGCAGGAACTGCTCGGTGCGGACCGCCAGGACCCGCCGTTCGTCGGCCTGCTCGCCAACGGCCCGTGCGGGGACGTCAACAACACCAACCTGCTCGCGCCGCCCGGCCCCCGCGAGCCGCCCTACGCGCGCATCCGGGCCGTGGCCGACGACCTCGCGCAGGAGGTCGTCCGCGTGTATTCGCGCCTCGAGTACCGCGACTGGGTCGGCCTGGCGGCGGCGCAGACCGAGCTCGAACTCGGCGTGCGCCGGCCCTCGCCGGCCGAAGTCGGGCGCGCGCGGGCCGTGCTGGCGCGGCCGGCCACCGTGTCGCCGATCCACCGGCGCGAGGTGACCTATGCGCGGCGGACGATCGACGCGCTGCAGTGGCCGGCGACGGTGAGGATCATCCTGCAGGCGTTCCGCCTCGGAGAGCTGGCGGTGGCGGCGATTCCGTTCGAGGTGTTCACCGAGACGGGCCTGGAGATCAAGGCGCGGAGCCCGTTCCGGGAAACGTTCACCATCGAGCTGGCCAACGGCGGTTATGCCTACCTGCCCACCCCCGAGCAGCACGCCCTCGGCGGCTACGAGACCTGGCTCGGGACCAATCGCGTGGAGCAGGAGGCGACGCGCAAGATCGTGCCGCAGGTGCTCGGACTCCTCGCCCAACTGCAGATGGGCTCTCCGGCGGATCCGGTCGCGTCGCCCGCGGTGCGGCCATGACGCAGCGGCGAAAGCGGCCGCACTGAATGGCAGATCGTCCTCTCCACTGCGGACGGGTCGGTCGAACGTCAGCCGCCTGGGGACAGGCGGCTCCACCACTTGAATCGTCCCGGCCCGGCTGAAACGGATCCAGTGAGGGGAGGGTGGGCGAGAACGCCGCGCCAGAAAAATGGGATCGATTGGATTCGCTTCGGATCCACGATGAAGGCGCGTCCGGCTGATCCTTTCCGATGAACTCCGTCCCACCGCGTCCTCGTTTTCGTTCCCCGGTTCTCGCCTGGAGCATTGGTTTCCTCCTTGCGCTGTGCGTCACGCTGCCCGCTCGCGCCGCGGCGGCGCGGACGAAGCCGCCGTTGCCGAAGATCGTCCTGGTGGGCGATTCGATCTCGGCCGGCTACGGCCCGCTCGTCGCCCAGCGACTCGAGGGCAAGGCGGTGATCGTGCGGCCGCCGTCGAGCGGCGGCGACAGCAGCATGGTGCTGCAGAACCTCGAAGCGTGGCTCGTGCGCGAGAAACCGGCCGTCGTTCACCTCAATTGCGGGCTGCACGATCTGAAGGTCGCCAAGGAGACGAAGCGGCACCAGGTCGGGCTGGCACAGTATGAGGCCAACCTTCGCCAGATCGTCGCGCGGCTGCAGCGCGAGACCGCGACGGCGGTGGTCTTCGCCAACACCACGCCGATCATCGACGAGCGGCACGCGCAGCGCGGCGCCAGCTTCGATCGCTTCGAAGCCGACGTGCGACGCTACAACGCCGCCGCGACCGCCGTGATGCACGAGGCGGGCGTGCCCGTGCACGATCTCCACGGGGTGGTGGAGCAAGCCGGGACCGCCGGCCTGCTGGGCAAGGACGGCACGCACTACGGCCCGGCGGGTTACGCGCGACTGGCCGAGGCCGTCGCCGATACGGTCATGCGCGCGTGGCTCGTATTGAATTACACCGGCACCACGCCTCCCCCGGAGCCGAGCACGGAACTCGCCGCACGCTATCGGAAAGCGGAGGCCGAGCGCGACGCCACCGTCCCGGAGTTCTACAAGAAGCTTCCGGTCGGGACGCTCGCGCTGCCCGACAGCGCCGCCGCGTGGCAGCGGCAGCGCCCGGCGGTGCACCGGGCGGTGGTGGACTCGCTGGGCGAGTTTCCCCCGCGGCCGTCGCCGCAGAAGGTGCGCGTGGTCAGCCGCGAACTGCGCCGCGGCTACACGCTGGAGCGCGTGGCGATCGACAACGGCGAGGCCAACGACATCAGCGCACTGCTGCTCCTGCCGGAGAAACGCACCCCGCGCGCCCCCGCGATCCTGTGGCTGCACTCGTCCACGCCCGACAAGAACCAGCTCATCACGGTCACGGGTGGGATGGAGCCGCTGGGCGAGGCGATGGTGCGCGCGGGCTACGTCGTGCTGGCGCCGGACGCGTGCTGGTACGGCGATCGCGCCGAAAACCTGCCCGGCGGCGCGCTCGAGACCTACCAGCGCGGCGACGGCGAGAGCGCGCGCATCGTGCAGGATCGCTACCTGAAGCTGAACCTCTGGCTCGGTCGCACGCTGTGGGGCGTCTTCGTGCGCGACGACCAGATCGCGCTCGATTACCTCGCCAGCCGGCCCGAGGTGGACCCGAAGCGCATCGGCGCCACGGGCATGAGCATGGGCAGCACGCGCGCGTGGTGGCTCGCCGCCGTCGACGACCGCGTCGCGGCCACCGTCGGCGTGGCCTGCCTCACGCGGTACCAGAATCTCATCGCGCACGGCAACCTGCGCGGGCACGGCCTGTATTATTTCTCGTACGGCCTGCTGAAGCACTTTGACACCGAGGGCGTGCTGGCGCTGATCGCGCCGCGTCCGTTCCTCGCGCTGACCGGCGACCTCGATTACGGCTCGCCGGTCGACGGCATCCGCGTGCTGGAGGAGAAGGTGGGGCACGTCTATCGCGCCGTCGGGGCGCCGGACCGGTTCAGGAGCGTCATCTATCCCAACGAGGGGCACGTTTACACGTCGCGGATGCGGCAGGAGATGTTCGCCTGGTTCGAACGCTGGCTCGCGCCTGCGCGCTGAGCGGAGCCCGCCGCCCGTGCGAGGCCTTGCGGCGTCGGAGCTTGCCGCGACCGCGGGCGCGTTCATCCGTGGAGGCCGGCC
>CALFZM010000191.1 GCA_937952235.1 uncultured Opitutia bacterium
AGCCTGCCGCCAGGCTGTCACCCGGCCCCGGACGGGCTGCGCTCCGTCGCAGCCGCACCGCGAACGAAACCCATGCCGCCGCCGCCCGCCCCGTAGCAGACCTGGGGTGGAGCCGCCCGTCCCCAGGCGGCTGACGTGCGGCGGCTCCGTTGTCAGCAGCTGGAGGACAAGCCGCTCCACCCGAGGACCTCGAACGCCGTCAGCGGCCCGTCTCGTTCCAGAGGATGCGAAGGTTTTTCGTGGCGCGACCGGCGAGGATCAGGTCGATGCGGCCGTCGCCGTTGAGGTCCGCGCCCTTCATGTCCTCGATCGCCACCTCAGGCCCGGAGAGCTCGGTCTTCCGCCAGGCCTTGCCGTCACGATCGAGCGGCGTGAAGAGCCGGGCGCCGGGCGCGCCCTTTGGGTTCATCGCACGCCAGCCAACGGCGATCTGGTCGCTGCCGGTGCCGAGGAAATCCGCGACGACCACCGCATGCCCGTCCTTGAGCGTGTCATCGAGCACCTGGCGCGGCCACAGGCCCCGGTTGTGGCCGGGGTCGGTGTAGACCGCGCTGACGCTCCCGTGCATCGGCTCGATGGTGGCGAGAAAGCGTTTGCCGCCGGGCAGCCGGCCGTCGCGCACCTCGCCGGTCCACTGGTCCGAAAGCTGCCGGTGTTTCCACGTGCCCGTGCTGCGGCCGAACCAGAAGATGCCCTCCTTCGCGCCCGTCACGAGCTCGTGCTCCGGATCGGCATCCCAGTTGATCGGCTGGAAATTGTGGCTCGCGTGGGTGAAGTCGCTCACGAGCGTGAGCGCCCAGGGATCGCGCGGGTTCGCCGGCCGGGCGTACGCGAAGACCTTCGAGCCGGCGCCGGCGTTGTTCTTGTTGCCGCGGCCGTGCAGCGGTTTGACGATCAGATCCCAGGAGCCGGCGGGCGACTTCACCCAGTGCATGCGGTGCACGGTCGGTTCATGGTGCAGCCGGATCGCCTCCCACTTCTGGGTGCGGTCCGCGGGAGCCTGGAGGTAGAAGACCGCGCCGCTCTTCGCGGGGTCGCTGGTTTCTCCCGGGTTCCAGCCGGCGCCGACCGCCACCTCGCACTTGCCGTCGCCGTCGAGATCCTCGGCCGCAATGCAGACGTTGTCCTGCGGGGTGAGTTTCTCCGCGATGACGAACTTCTGCCAGGTCGGGTTCCGATACCACTGGATGGTGTTCTTGTCGGCGAGCAGGAGGTCCGGCCGCCGGTCGCCATCGACGTCGGCGACCGCGATGCCGTATCCGATGTTCACGGACGTATCGATGTCCTGCACCCGGAACTTGGGCGCGGGCGGTTCGGCCGCGACGGCGGTGGTGACGAGGGCCAGGACGGAGAGGCAGGGAAGGGACGGCGGGGTCATGGGTGGAAGGGAAGGTCGGGGGGAAGCGAGACGCAACCGGCCGGAAGACTCAATCTCGCGCAGGTGGACTCAGGGAGCGAGCGACACGTAGCGATAGTCCGAGTGCTCCATGGGCGTCGGCTGCCAGCCCCGCACCGCGGGATGCAGCAGATAGACGTGGGTGTTGAAGAAGATCGGCACGATCGGCGCCGCCTCGAGCACCCGGCGCTCCGCCTCGGCCAGCACGCGGGCGCGGGCCCGGGCGTCGGCGAGGGTGTTGGCGCGGTCGGAGAGCGCATCGTAGGCGGGATCGGACCAGCCGGTCTGATTGTTGCCGGAATCGCTGCGCCACATGTCGAGGAAGGTGGTGGCGTCGAGGTAATCGGCCGTCCAGCTCGCGAGCGCGATGTCGTAATCGCCCGTGCGGCGTCGCTCGAAGACCACCTTCTTCTCCTGGTTGGCGAGCCGGACCTCGACGCCGAGCTCCCGGCGCCACATCTGCTGGATCGCCTCGGTGACGAGCCGGTAGATCTCGGAATTGGCGTAGAGGATCTCGAGGGGCGGCAGCCCGGCCCCCTGGGGAAACCCGGCCTCCGCGAGCAGCCGCCGCGCGGCTTCGGGATCATGGGCCTGCCGGGCGGGCGGCACGTAGCCCTCGAGCAGCGGCGGCACGAACGTCGGCGCGGGCTGGCGGTCGCCCGGCAGGGTGCGACGGACGAGGGTGTCGCGGTCGAGCGCGAGGCTCAGCGCGCGCCGCACCCGCTCGTCGCGGAACGCGGGCCGGCGGGTGTTGAGCCGGAAGAACAGCGTCTCCAGCAGCGGATCGATCCGGAGGAACGGCGATTTCTCCTGCTGCAGCGGCCGCACCTTGGCCAGGGGCAGCGCCCACGTGACGTGGAGCTGCCCGGCGCGAAACGCCCGCTCCTCCGCCTCGATCTGTTCGAGCGGGTAGAAATGGATCGCGTTGAGCGCGACGCGCTCGCGGTCCCAGTACGTCGGCGACCTGGCGACGACGACGCGGCGGTTGAGCGTCCATTCCTTCAACACGAAGGGCCCGCTGCTTACGAGCGCCCCGGGCAGCGTCCATTTGGTGCCGCGCTGGTGGGGATCGCCGGCCGCGGCGATCGACCGCAGATGGACCGGGCGCCACGGCGAATTGAGCAGGATCTGCAGGAAGTACGGCGCCGGATGCGCGAGCGTGACGACGAGCGTCGTGGCATCCGCGGCCCGCACGCCCACGCTGCCGAAGTCCCGGCTGGCGCCCTTGTGAAACGCCTCGGCGCCGCGAAGCAGGTACAGGAAGTAGGCGTACTCGGCCCCGAGCGAGGGCGTGAGGATCCGTCGCCACGAGTCCACGACGTCCTGCGCCGTGAGCGGATCGCCGTTCGACCAGCGCGCCGCGGCGCGGAGGTGAAAGGTGTACGTCAGTCCGTCGGCGGAGATCTCCCAGCGCTCCGCCAGCGCCGGCACGGGCGCCAGCGTCCCCGGCTCGAAACTGACCAGCGGGTCGAACAGCGCCTGGATGATCTTCGCGTCGCCGGTGCCCGTCACCGTCTGCGGGTCCAGGTCGGCCGGTTCGGAACCGACGCCCAGGTGCAGCACCGCGGCGCGGGTGTCGCGTTCGACGACGGTCTCGCGTTTTCCGCAGCCGGCGAAAAGGGCGGCGAGCGCCAGCCCGAGGGTGAGGCGGGGCAGGGCGGCCAGGGGGAGCGGCGCGAGGACGGCGCGGACGGCCGGGAGGAACGGCATGACGCAAGACGGGACCGCGCCCTCCGCCGCGTCAAGGGGCCAGCGCGCCTTCGCGTTTGCGGATTGCGTGGCGCCGCGGTTGCCCAAGCGTCACCGCATGCGCAATCTCTCGCCGGCGGTGACCGGCCTGCTGGTGGTGAATGCGGCGATCTTCGGCCTTGGTGCGCTCGTGCCGCAGTGGGACGGACGGCTGGCGAATTGGTTCGCCTGCTGGTTTCCGCTGCACGCCCATGCGGGCTGGTGGCAGGTGGTCACCTACATGTTCCTGCATGGCTCCTTCGCCCACATCCTGTTCAACATGTTCGGCCTGGTCTCCTTCGGGCCGCTGCTCGAGCGGCGCTGGGGAGCGGGTCGTTTTCTGGTCTTCTACTTCCTCTGCGGCATCGGCGCCGCGCTGACCCAGCTCGGCGTGGAATGGATCGAGTACCGCTCGCTGCACCAGCGGCTGCTCGATGCGGGCGTGAGCGCGCCCGCGATCGAGCAGATGCTGCGCACCGGGGCGTACGCGGCGCGATACGATGCGCCGGTGCGCAGCCTGGTCGACGCCCTCTATCGCATCCACACGTCGCCGATGGTCGGCGCGTCCGGCGCGATCTACGGCATCCTGGTCGCCTTCGGGCTGACGTATCCGAACGCCAGGCTCGCGCTCCTGTTCGTGCCGGTGCCCGTGGCCGCGAAGTACGTGATCCCGATCCTGCTCGCGCTCGATCTCTTCTCCGGCGTGACGGGCTTCTCGCTCTTCGGCGGCGGCATCGCGCACTTCGCGCACCTGGGCGGCGCATTGATCGGTTTCGTGCTGATGTGGTACTGGCGTGGCCGCGTCCGGGCCTCGTCGCCCTTCGTGGAGGCCGGGCGCGGGTAGGGCGCGTTGCGCCAAGTCGTAGCCGCCCACCGCGGGCTCCTAAACGCAATGACGCGAAGGAAACCAAAGGCTCGCCGGGAAACCCGGGCGAAACGTCGCCTTCCCTTGCGACCTTGCGCTTTCTCCCGTGCCCTGCGGCCGCCTCGCGGGGCTCACTCGAGGAACACGGTCTGCCGGTCCGGCGACGAGAAGCAGATCAGGCAGACGAGCTTCTCCGCTCCGCGGTTGACCAGGTGATGGCGGACGCCCGCGGGGATCACGATCGTCGACCCCGGTCCGAGCCGCACCCATGCGTCGTCGCAGCGATGGTCGCATTCGCCGCTCACGACATGCAGGACTTCCTCGCAATTCGGATGGTAGTGCAGCGGATTCCGCTGGCCGGGCAGGGTCTCGGACACGCCGACGGTCTGCAGCGCCCCGGGGCTCAGCGCGCCGTTGCAGACCCAGCGCAGCGTGCCCCAGTCAAACGTCAGCGACGGGGTGTCGGCGGGATGGAGGACGGTGAGGTTCGGCGGAGGCAAGGGAAGGGAGTGAAGGTGGAACGCCTCGGCTCAAGCCGCGGGAATCGGATCAGCCGGACAAGCGCGATTGGAGGCAAGGCCGCTCCCTCGGTCCGGCGCGGTGGACTCGGAGGCAAGGGGTCTCAGCGGAGCCGATCCGTTCACAGCGCAAAGATCCGGTCCATGCGCTGCGCGAGGTCGCGGGCCGATTCAACCGAGTCGGCCTGGTTGCCCGGCTGCTCGGAGATGCCCCAGCCGCGGTAGCCCGCGCGGTCGAGCGCGGCCATCACGGCCGGCCAGCGGGTGTCGCCGTCGAGCAGCCGCGGCCGCGCGGGAGCCTTGGCGCCGGGATCGGCGGGGCGGGCGCTGAAGTCCTTCACGTGGATCCGGACGATGCGCCGGCCCAGGGCGTCGATCCACTTTTCCGCCGGACCGAGGCGGCCGGCGTTGCCGATGTCGAAGTGCCATCGCACCCACTCGCTGTCGATGGCGTCGAGGTAGTCCACAGCCTGCTGCGGCTGCAGGATGAAATCGTTGCCGACGTTTTCGATCGCGATCGTCACCCCGAGGTCGCGCGCGATCGGGATCGCCTTCCGGATCTCCGCGATCGAGCGGTCCCAGCACTGCTGATACGTGACGCCGTTGCGCGCCACGCCCGGCACGAGCAGCACGCTGGTGGCGCCGTAGGCCCGGGCGTCGTGCAGGCTGTGGACGAGTCCGTCGAAACCGATCTTGCGCGTCGCCTCATCCGGCGCCGAGAGCGGTTTCACCCAATGGGTGTGGCAGCAGACGCTCGCCGCCTCGAGCCCCGTCTCCTTCAGCGCGGCGGCCACCTCCTCGCGGCCCATGCCGCCCATCGGCTCGACACCCTCGAAGCCCGCGGCCTTCATGGCGCGGAACCGTTCGAGGGGCGTGCCCTTGATCCCGATGGTGGAATACATGATCGCCTTGCGCAGCTTCCGCTGCGGGGCGGCGAGCGAGCGCGGCACGAGTGCCGCAGCCGAGGCGGCGCCGGCCGAAAGGGTGAGGAAGGAGCGGCGGTTCATGGCGGGCGGGCTGATGGCTACGTGCGGAGAATGTCGTCCCAGCCTTTCCGATACGCCGGACGCTTGATGAGCGGCGCGGCTTCCGGGGCGTTGGTGGCGCGCAGCGCGCGGTAATCCCACTCCAGCTTCCGGCCGGTGCGATAGGCGACGTTGCCGAGGTGGTTCGCCTCGGTGGTCCACCCGGAGTACTGGAAATTCGAGCCCGGGACGGGACCGTTGCCCTTGGCGTGGTTGACCCACTCGATCCAATGGCCGGGCGAGCGCGGCAGCCGCTCCGACGGCGGCTTGAAATCCTTGAATGCCTCCTCCGGCAGCAGCCGGCCGTCGCCGAGCAGCATGCCCTTCGCGCCCATGAAGACGCACGAGCGCCGGCCCCACGCCGCCGTCCACCCCGGCGGCTTGCTGTCGCCCTGGTGCCACACGAGCTTGAGCGCCGGTTGCCGCGGAGTCGCCGCAAACGTGAACGTGGCCTGCATCGTCGCGGGCGCCAGCTCGGGGTGGGCGCGGGGAACGTTGGGCGACGTCGCTTCCACCGTCACCGGCGCCAGCACCCGGCCGCCGCGGCCGTCGTCCCGCCACAGGTCGAGCACCGTGAACGGCACGTCGTTGTCGTGGCTGCCGAGGTCGCTCATGGTCCCGTTCGCGAAGTCCCACCACCGGTACCACCGCGGTCCCGGGAAATACGTCGCGTGGAACGGCCGCGCCGGGGCCGGGCCGAGCCAGAGGTCGAAGTCCATCGTCGGCGGGACCGGCATCTCCTCCTTGAAGCGGTCGACGATCTGGACGCCCTGGTAGAATCCATGCGGCTGGTCGAACTTCGCCGCCGATGCCGCATCCTGCAGGCCCCACGCGCGGTCCGCCCAGACGTGGACCTCCCGCACGGGACCGATCACGCCGGTGTCGAGGATCTCCCGGATCTGCCGGCGCTGCGGCGAGGCGTGGCCCTGGTTGCCCATCTGGGTCGAGAGCCGCGGGTATTTCGCGGCGGTCTCGCGAATGAGCCGCGTTTCCCAGATATTATAGGCCAGCGGCTTTTCGCAGTACACATGCTTGCCGTGCGTGAGCGCGAGCCAGGTCGCGAAGACGTGCGTGTGCTCGGCGGTCGAGACCACGACGGCGTCGAACTCGTTCGCGCGGTCGAACACGCGCCGGAGGTCCGTGAACGTCTTCGCCTTCGGGTAGCGCTGGACGCCGGCGTCGAGGGCGAGCTGGTTGATGTCGCACAGCACCGTGACGTTCTCGTCCGGATGCGGCCCGGCGTGCGGGTCGGGCGGAGCGGCTTTTTTGCCGCCACCCTTGCCGCCGCGGCCGGGGACGAGGGTGAGTTCCGCGAGGCTCGCGTTGCCGCGGCCGCCGCAGCCGATGAACGCGAGGTTCAGCTTGTTGTTGAGGTTCTGCCCGCGCAGGAAGGCGGGAGCGCCGGCGATCGCGCCGGCGGTGAGCAGGCTGCGTCCGACGAATTCGCGGCGCGTGAGCCGGGTCGGGCGCGCCGGCAGGGCGGGGGACTTCATGGTGGACTCCGGGGTGGGACGGCGGACGACGCCATCCGGGTACCGCAGGCTGCCGCGCGCGGGCGCCGGCGTCGAGCGCGTTATCCACGGTGCGACCCGACGAAAGCGGCATTGCTCCTTCCTTGCCGCCGCGTGCCGCCTCGCGTTGAAACGCGCGCCCCCTCGTCGTCGTGTCCGACCTCAAACGCGCCCTCTCCCTGCCGGGACTGCTGCTCTACGGCATCGTGCTCATCCAGCCCACCGCGCCGATGCCGCTCTTCGGCGCGGTCGCGGAGAAGGCGCAGGGACACGTGGTGACCGCGGTGCTCGTCGGGATGCTCGCCATGCTGTTCACCGCGATCAGCTATGGCCGGATGGCGGGCGTGCATCCCAGCGCGGGCTCCGCGTTCACGTACGCGCAGGAGGAGATCCATCCCGCCGCCGGCTACCTCGTCGGCTGGGGCATGGTCTTCGACTACGTGATGAACCCCGTCATCTGCGCCATCTGGTGCAGCAAGGCGGCGATGAACCTGCTGCCGGGGCTGCCGTTCGCCGCCGGCGCGGTGGGATTTGCCGCGCTGTTCACGCTGCTCAACCTGCGCGGCATCGAGGCGAGCACGCGCACCAACGCCGTCATCGCCACGTGCCTCGGCGGCGTCATCGTGCTCTTCCTCGCCGCCGCGGTGCGCTACCTGTGGCTGCAGCCACCGGCGGACGCGGCGGCCTGGATTCGCCCCTTCTACGATCCCGCGACGTTCTCGTTCGGCGCGGTGTCGGCGGGCGCCTCGCTTGCCGTGCTCACCTACATCGGGTTCGACGGCATCTCGACCCTGGCCGAGGAAGCGCAGGACCCGCGCCGGAACATCCTGCGGGCGACCGTGCTGGTCTGCATCGTGACCGGCGTGCTCGCGGCCATCCAGGTCTACACCGCGCAACGCGTGTGGCCCGCGTCCACGTTTCCCGACGTCGACACGGCCTTTGTCCACATCGCGGGTCAGGCGGGCGGTCCCGCGCTGTTCCACGTCGTCAATGCCGCGTTGCTCGTGGCCACGATCGGATCGGGGACCGGTGCGATGCTCGGCGCGGCGCGGCTGCTCTTCGGCATGGGACGCGCCGGAGCGCTGCCCCCGGCGCTCTTCGCCGCCGTGCACCCGCGGACGCGTGTCCCGCACCGCAACGTGCTCCTGCTCGGTGTCACCACGCTGGTGGGCGCCCTCACCGTGTCCTTTCCCCTCGGCGCGGAACTGCTGAACTTCGGCGCGCTCATCGCCTTCATGGGGGTCAACGCCGCCTGCTTCGTGCGCTTCTTTGTCCGCGCCCCGCGCCGCACGGCGGGAAACTTTTTTCCGCCCGTGCTGGGCTTCGGCGTGTGTTTCCATCTGTGGCTCAGCCTGGGCGCGACGGCAAAACTCGCCGGCTTCGGCTGGCTTGCCCTCGGCGTGGCGTACGGGGTGTGGCGCATGCGCCGGCGGACCGCCGTGGCGCGATGATCCTTGCCGGCGAGGCCGCGGCGTGGCCGGATCGGAGGTTGGCATGAGCAGCGTGACCTGTCGCAAGATCTACACCGATATCCCCTGGGCGCACCGGCAGCACCGGCACGACGGGCACTGCGCGCAGATCCACGGGCACAACTGGAGCATTGCGGTCACGTTCGGCTGCACCGCGCTCGACGCGAACGGTTTCGTGGTGGATTTTGGCCGCCTCAAATACCTGCGCGCCTGGATCGACGAGCACCTCGACCACGCGTGCGTGTTCAACGCCGACGATCCCCTGCGCGAGGCGCTGGCGGCGGTCGGCGGGCCGGAAGTCTGGAAGGTGTATGTCGTCGAATCATGCTCGTGTGAGGGCATGGCGCGGCACCTGTTCGCCGTGTTCGACCCGCTCGTCCGGACGCACACGGAAGGCCGGGCGTTCGTGAAGGCGGTAGAGGTGATCGAGGACAGCCGCAACTCCGCGCTCTTCACCGCGGATCCGTGAGCGGGAGGGGCCGGCGCATTGCCGCGCCTGGTCCCCTTCAGTCGCGGCGCTAGCGGAACAGCGACCTCCCACCGAGGATCCTGCTCGATACCGGTGCGCTATTCGCGACCAACCGACGATTTCGGCCGCCGCTCCGTGTATTTGCGGATACGTCGCTCCGTTCATCTCCGGAATCTTGAAGGCGGACGCGCGCGACCGCGACGTGAAGTAGGAGTGGCAGGGACAATCGGACTCAAGTCGCCGGCAGAGCCGACGATATTCGCAGCCTTATGCTGGTCGCAATGGCAGCGCGTTCGTGGGCGTCCGTTCTGGCGAAGCCGTTCGTGGACGTCCTCTGGGTTCTGCTCTTCATGCTGCCCGTCCTTGCGCTGGGATTGTGGCTCGCCTGGAAGAAGCGTACTTACCGGATGGAGGCCGCCTTTCCCTTTCGTGACGCGCCGCTGCGGCCGCCCGGTGAATCCACGCGCGTCGCCGCCGAGGCGGTGTTCGAGAAGTTAACGGAACGGCTCCTGTTCATGGTGGGAATGTGTGGCGTCGCAGGAGTCTCGGTGAGCGCTGCCAGTCGGTTCCAGGGGGTGATCGCGTGCGGGTGGGGAGCGATCGTGCTGCTCGTGTCGTTCTGGGTCGCCCCTCGTGTGACCCGATTGCTGAAAGACTACCAGAACCTGCAGCTTGGTTTCCGCGGCGAGCGCCTGGTCGGTGAGCAGTTGAATCAGCTTCTAGCCCGCGGATTCCACGTGTTCCATGACGTGCCGTTCGATGGCTTCAACATCGACCACGTCGTCGTCGGAGCCCCCGGGGTGTTTGCGATCGAAACCAAGACGCGGCGAAAGCGACGCACTGCGGCGTCGGCGACCCGTGCGCACGTGGTGAATTACGATGGGTCGGTGCTGACGTGGCCGTCGGGAATGAGAAACCATCTTGGACTGGATCAGGCCCGCCGCAACGCGCGCTCCCTCGGTGCATGGCTGGCGCAGGCCGCGGGTGAATCGGTCGCGTGCCGGGCCGTGTTGACGTTTCCGGGATGGTGGATCGAGCGTTCCACCCGCAATCCAGCGGCTGTGGCCGTGATTGCCACCCGGGCGCTGGTTCCGTATCTGACGTCGATTCGGACCGTGAGCTTGTCGCCGGCTCAAGTGCAGCGGATCAGCTACCAGCTATCGAATCGTTGCCGCCTGCCAGTTGAAGCGCCGGAGCGTTTGTCTCGGCCCAAGGCGGAACTGAAGGCGCAATGCAGCCCGCGACCGTCGACAACACTCCCGCTGCAGCGGACGTGCGACCATCCGGTGCCGCGATGACCTCATTCAGCTCTCATGCACATCATATTCGTCGATTTCGAGAATGTAGCTCAGATTGATCTGCCTCGTGCCGACGGCGTGGCGATGAGCCTGGTGCTGCTCGTCGGGCAAAAGCAGAAGAGCCTCAAGTCGGACTTGGTGGAGCAGTTGCTGGCGCGAGCCGGGCAGGTGGAATTCGTGCGCGTGGACGCCTCGAGCCGCAATGCGCTCGATCTCACCCTTGCCTACCACCTCGGACGCCTCGTCGGTGCTCATCCGATGGCCTCCTTCCACATAGTTTCCGAGGACAAGGACTACGATGCGCTCGTCCGCCACCTAAACCGATTGGGCAAGGCGCTCGCGCGCTGGGAGAGCTGGGAGGACCTTCCGTTCCTGTCGGCGGCGCCCTTGCCGGCTAAGACGCCACTCCCTCCTCGGGTGCCTTCGGCGCAGAATAAATCGAAGATCTTCGTGGAGAATCTTAGGAAGGCGCCTGGCAATCGGCCGAAGAAGGAAAGCGCATTGCGCTCCCATCTGAAATCGCATCTCGGTCCCGAAATATCGGACGACGTCGTCGAAAGGGAGATGAAGGTGCTCGTTTCCCGCTATGGTATAGCAATCGATGCCCAGGGTCTCGTGAGTTATCCGGAGAGTTGGGCCACGTGATCGCCCTTCGGCGAAAATCCAGCTCGCTGCCGGGGCGCACGCAGACGGACGCGCGCCTTTTTCCGTCCGATTGCTTCACCGCCGCCCCGGTCTTCCCAGCGCGAGCAGCCCGAGCAACGTGACCCCGGCGCTCGCCAGCAGTGCGGGGAGCAGCGGCACCGCGGGCACCATGCCGGTGAGCGCCGACAGGCCGGGCAGGATCAGCAGCCCTTCGGTCCCGGCCACGCCGGCGAGGTGCACGGCGATCGCTGCGCGTTCGCGCATGCCGTCGCGCCACCAGCCTTGCGCCTGGGCCCAGGCGATCAGCGCCGGCGTGACGACGCCGAGAAAGACCAGGTGCAGGAACGCGATCGCCACCCAGCGCTCCTGCGCGAGTGCGGAGCAACCCGGCAGGAGCACGGCGGCCTGCAGGGCATGTTTGGCGAGAAAGCAACCGAGGGCCAGGCGCTCGAGCGGGCGGAGTCCGCCGCGGCCGTCGGCGGGTGCCCGGCCGCTGCGCCAGAGGTGCGCGCAGCCGATCACCTGGGCGAACGCGCCCGCACCCGCGGCGGCGTACACCCAGCCGGCGGGTTCGAGCCAGAGTGCCGAATGGGCGTACGTGAGCACCGTGCCGGCGAGCAGCCAGTGCGCGGCGCGTACGGCCGCGGACGTTGTCACCGGCACGCCCGCGTCTGCCCGCCGTTGCAACACCAGCGCCTGGAGGAAAAACAGGAACCAGCCGTTGTACTGGCAGTGGAGGTAGAAGTAGATTGCCAGCGTGTAGGCCGGCGTCTCCCGCAGGCCGGTGGCCGCCAGCGGACCCAGCGCGAGCGGTCCCGCGCCCGACACCAGCAGGAAGCCCAGGGCTGCGCGCAGGTGCGGCGCCGCGGCGGGTGCGGCCCGATGACCGCGCCACAGCTTGAGGGCGAACACAGCGGACGCGGCGGTGTGAAGGGCCGCGAACGCGATGCTGGCGGCCCCGTAGCCCTGGAAGGGGAACGTGGCCGCCATGCCCACCACGCCCGCCTGCAGGGCCCACCAGATCCGGTCGTAGCCGGCCGCCTCGCGGGCAGGCACGAAGTGCCGCAGCGCCGCCACGAAGAACGCGTTGCCCACCCAGCCGAGGAAGGCGAGATGCGAGTGCGTGTGCAGCAGGTGCGCGTAGTGGAACGCCGGCAGCGGCGACACCAGGTGCCAGCGCAGCAGCACGCCGAGCGCGGCGGCCGCGAGGAGGAACGTCCAGGCGAGGGCAAAGCGACGCCGGGAGGTCAGGTCGGAACGGTGCGCCGGAGCGAGCACGGCGCATCTGTGGGCGGTGCCCGGCTCTGCGACAAGGCCCGTTCGCTGCGGGCGGTGAATCGGAGCTGATGACGGGGCGACCGGTCTCCCGCTGGATGTTTTCGAACCGTAAAATCAGTGGATTCCCGGACAGAACTGGGCGTCTCCCAGGTGAAGCCTGTGTGTTTCTCCTTAAGGCGCACCCGGGTGGGACGATGAGCGGTGCATGCTGGCTGCCCCAACTTCCGCTATCGCTTTGACGCGGGAAAAGCTGCTCGCGATCGCCGCCACGCTTCCGGCCGATCTGCGCGTGCTTTCCAAACTCGCCGAGATTCTAAAGGACCCCAACAGCGAGCTCGACGACATCGCCGCGCTCCTGCGCCGGGACGTCGCGCTTGCGACGCAGATCGTACGGATCAGCAACAGTGCGGCCTACGGCGGCGGCCGCAGTGTCTCCTCGATCGAGGACGCGGTGAACCGCGTGGGCTTTGGCGAAGTCCTGCGACTGGTCGGCACGGCGTCGGCCGGACGCCTGAGCGAATCGGCGCTGGTCTGCTACGACCTCGGCGCAAAGCTCCTGCGCGACAACATGCTTTATGCCGCGTTCGCGGCCGAGGCGCTGGCGCGGCCGGCGGGAATCGATCCGCGGGTGGCGTACAACGCCGGACTCGTCCGTGCGGTTGGCATGATGATCCTGGATCGGGCGGGACGGAAGGACGCCGCGACGACGCCGCTCTATTCGCCCGCCCGCTGGCCGGACTTCGAGGTCTGGGAGGCGAACGTGTTCGGAGTGACCAATACGGAGGTCACCGCCCTGGTCCTCGAGGAGTGGGGCTTTCCCGGCGAAGTGACGGCATCGGTGCGCGCTCATCATCTCACCCAGCCGGCCGACCTGGAGCAGCCGCTCGCCGCGCTGCTCAATGTCGCCAACGGGCTCGCGCAGCACGTCTGCCGCACTTTCCGCGGCGAGGAGTCGTGGTGGGAAATCAACGCGGACAAACTGCGGGCCGCGCGCCTCACCGAGGACGATTTCGGCCCGGCCGTGGTCGCCGCGGAGGAAGCGTTCGACGCGGCCAATGCCGCCCTGGGCGGTTGAAAGGGAGCCGGCGCGTCGCGCGCCGGTTCCGGCACTTTCTTGATGGGTCAGTTTCGGGGGGCGCAGCCCCGTCGTCGCCGCACGCCGCGTGTTGCGGGCCGGCGGCTGCGCCCCTCGAAACGCTCGAGCGGTCCCGGTCTTCACCGGGCCGCCCGCGCTGGCGGCCGCTGCCGCCTCCCGGCTAGAAGTTCCAGCCCATGCCCACCGAGAACAGCCACGGATCCAGCTTGGCGGTGGTGAGCTTGGGACCGCCCTTGACCAGCACGTCGCTGCGCAGCTGGGCGCGCTTCACGTCGACGTTGAGGTGCATGCCGTTGCCGAGATCGAAGTTCACGCCCGCCTGGGCGGCGAGTCCGACGCTGTAGTCCTCGAGGTCGAGCGGCACGTTGGCGACCTTGAGATCCTTGTCGAAGATCAGCGTGAAGTTGAGGCCGGCGCCGACATACGGCTGCACCTTGCCCGCGGGCGCGAAATTGTAGAGCGCGAGCAGGGTCGGCGGCAGGTGCTTGAACGATCCGAGGCCGCCGACGCCCGCAAGCCGCACCTCCTGCTTTTGTGGAATCGTCAGCACGAGTTCCGCGGACAGGTTGCGCGTGAACGCATACGTGAAGTCGAATTCCGGAATCCACTTGCTGTTGATGTCGACGGCGTCGGCCCCGAAGTTGATGCCCAGCGCGCTGAACGCGTCGGACTTGTCCGCCATCTCGAGGTAGGTGGCCCGGATGCGGGCGGTCCAGGGACCGGCGGCGTGCGCGGGCGGCGCGACGTGAGCGAGGGCGAGCGCCGCGAGGGCGGCGCAGGACTTGAGCAGGAGTTGCTTCATGGAGGAGGAGGGAGCGATGAGCGGAGCGGCCCGATCGGGCCGCGTCCGTAACGCCGCCACCATAGCGCGGCCGGCGCGCGCTGGCTGTGCGCGGTTTGACCAACACCGCGCATCCGTTGGCCGGCATCGTGGGAAACTGGATACGCCGGCGGGCTCCGGGCGGCACCGCCGGCAAACTCAGGCTGGCCTCGGCCGCGTCCGGCGGCCACGCTGGCCGCGGCGGGCTGGATGGTCCGTTCCGCCGTCCTCCCCCGATGCCTCGCCCCCTCCGCCTTGTCCCCAGCGTCCTGGTCCTGCCGGTGAGCCTGCTCGTGGCGGCGCTGCCTTCCGCGTTCGCCGGTTCCGCTCCCGTCCGCGCCTCCGTCGGCCTGGTGATCTCGCAGAGCGATCTCGCCTCGGCGGCAGGCTTCGAGGTGATCCGCGCCGGCGGCAACGCGATCGACGCCGCTGTCGCCACGGCGTTCGCCCTGGCCGTGACGCATCCGACGGCCGGCAATATCGGTGGCGGCGGGTTTCTCGTGTATCGCCCGTCCGGGGGCGAACCGGTGGCCTATGATTTTCGCGAGACGGCACCCGCCGGCTCGCACCCGGAGATGTGGCTGCGTGACGGCCGCTACGATCGCGAGGCGCACCACCAGGGGCACCGGGCCGTGGGCGTGCCGGGCTCCGTCGCGGGCTTGCATCTCGCCTGGCGTGAGCACGGTTCGCAGCCGTGGGCGGCACTGGTGGCGCCCGCAATCCGGCTGGCCCGCGAAGGGTTCGAGGTTTCCCACGCCCTCGCGCGCTCCCTCGCGGGTCAGATCCCGCACTTCCGTCGCTACCCCGCTTCGCTGGCGCAATTCACGAAGGACGGCGCGCCCTACACGCCTGGCGACGTGCTCCGGCAGCCGGACCTGGCGCGCACGCTCGAGCGGATCGCGGCGGAGGGCCCCGCGGGTTTCTACGCCGGCGAGACGGCGCGCCTGCTCGAGCAGGAAATGCTGGCGCACGGCGGGCTCGTCACCCGTGCCGATCTCGCCGCCTACGCCGCGAAGCGCCGGCCGGTGGTCCGCGGCACCTACCGCGGCTACGACGTGTACAGCATGTCGCCGCCGAGCTCCGGCGGGATCGCTCTGATCCAGATGTTGAATACGCTCGAGGGCTGGGACCTGCGGGCCCACGGGTCCGGCTCGGCGCGGAACGTGCACCTCATCGCCGAGACGATGCGGCGCGCCTTTGCCGACCGCGCCCGTCACCTGGGCGATCCCGATTTCCTGCCGGCCCTGCCGGTCGCGCGGCTCACGAGCAAGGCGTACGCGGCGGAGCTGCGGCGGACGATCGATCCCGAACGGGCGTCCGTCTCCTCGCCCACGACGCTGCCGTGGACCGGCGAAGCGTTGGAGACGACGCACCTTTCCGTGGTCGACGCGCGGCGCAACGCCGTCGCGCTCACCACCACGCTCGAGGGCGGCTACGGTTCGCGCATCGTCGTCCCGGGCGCGGGTTTTCTGCTCAACAACGAAATGGGCGACTTCAACGCGGGGCCCGGGCTCACGGACGCCGACGGGCTCATCGGCACCGCGCCCAATCTCGCGGCGCCGGGCAAGCGGATGTTGTCGAGCATGTCGCCGACGATCCTGGCGAAGGACGGACGCCTCTTCATGGTCACCGGTTCGCCCGGTGGACGCACGATCATCAATACGGTGCTCCTCACGATCCTCAACGTGGTCGACTTCGGCATGAACGCGCAGGAGGCGGTCGACGCGGGCCGGTTTCACCACCAGTGGCTGCCGGACCGGATCAACGTCGAACGCTTCGGGCTGTCGCCCGACACCTGGCAGGCGCTGGAGGCTCGCGGCCACCGTCTCCATGAGGTCGCCTCCCAGGGTGTGGCCGAGGTGATCGTGCTGAATCCGAAAACCGGCGAGCTCGAAGGAGGGCTCGACCGCCGGGCGGCCGACGGCGGCGCGGCAGGCAGGTGACGACAGATGCCGGCGGGGCCGCGCCCGGATCCAGCCGCAGCGACCCATGCGCCACGACCACCACGGAGACTTGCCCGCCTTTGAAATCGACCGCACTGACTGAACGCACCCGTGCCCACTCCTCTCGTCCCGCTCCCATGAACTCTCCTTGCGATGACGGCAAAAAGTGCGCCCCGGCGGACTTCCGTCGGGCGGATCCCTCCGGCCGCCTCCCGCGGTGGACCGCGCTATGTCTCGTCCTCCTTGCCGCGTCGCCGGCGCTCTGGTCCGCGGGCAGGACTCGCCACGTCTTCCTGCTCACCACCGACGGACTCCGTCCGGAGGAAGTCTTCACCGGCGCCGATCCGGCGCTCTTGAACCGGGAGCACGGCGGTTTCAAGGACGACCGCGCCGTCGCCCGGGCACGCGAGACATATTGGCGGGACACCCCGGAGGAGCGCCGCGCCGCGTTGATGCCCTTCTTCTGGAGCGTGATCGCGCGGGACGGGCAGGTGTTTGGCGACGCGGCGCGCGGCAGCACGGCGCGCGTGAGCAACGGCAAGAACTTCTCCTATCCTGGCTACAACGAGATGCTCGTGGGCTGGCCCGATCCCGGCATCATGTCCAATGCGGAGGTGCCCAATCGGAACGTCACGGTCCTCGAATGGCTGCATGCCAAGCCGGCGTTCCGGGGCCGCGTTTCCGCCTACAGCGCCTGGAGCGTGATGCGCGGCATCGTCAACGCCGAGCGCGCCGGGTTTCCCGTCATGGCCGGCTGGAGGCCGCTGCCGTTTCCGCCGCGCAATCCCCGCGAGGAGCTGCTCAACGCGCTCATCGCGGACACCACGCGGGCGGGCCACGCCAACGAAGTGTGGGATTCCTTCGTTTTCCACGCCGCGATCGAGCAGTTTCATGTCCAGCGTCCGCGGGTCATGTTGGGCAGTTTCCTCGAGACCGACTACTGGGGACATCAGGGACGCTACGACTTTCTCCTCGATGCCGCGCGCCGATTCGATGACTACGTCCGCCGCCTCTGGGAGCTCGTGCAGTCGCAGCCCGATTACGCGGGCGCCACGACCTTCGTCCTGACGACGGACCACGGGCGCGGCCGAGCGCCGGTCGAGTGGAAGGCCCACGGCGCCGCCATCTCCGGCTCGGAGAACATCTGGTGCGCCGTGCTTGGGCCCGACACTCCCGCGCGGGGCGTGCGCACGAACGTCGCACCGGTCACGCAGGCGCAGGTGGCCGCCACCATCGCCGCCCTGCTCGGAGAGGACTACGCGGCGGAACACCCGCGCGCCGCGCCACCGCTGGCCGAGGTGCTCGCCGCGCCTTCCGCCTCCGGTCCCGACGCTCCGCCCCCGCGCTGAGCCGGACTCGTGCCGCTGAGGTGGAGCCGCCTGTCCCCAGGCGGCTGACGTGCGACGGACCGGTGCGCAGCGG
>CALFZM010000192.1 GCA_937952235.1 uncultured Opitutia bacterium
CCCCGCCACTGCCGCGGGAGCGAACGACGCGCCGATTGCGGCGGGGATCGGAGTGGAGACAGGATCAACAGGATTCTCAGGATACTGGCCTGAGCCGTTCATCCGATTCCCGGCTTCAAAGCTGAAGGCTCGATCCCTCCATCCTGTGCATCCTGTCCATCCTGTCTAAAGCCCGGGCTAGCGGCCCGCGGGGACGGTGGCGGGCGGCGCGGCGGTGGCGGGCGGCGCGGCCCCGCCACCGGAGCTGGCGGCCCTCGTTTCGAGCGATTTGATCGCCGTCTCGCGGACGGTGGAGATGATCGGAGAATTCTGGGGAATATCGACCTTGGTCTCCATCTTCGTGTCGGTGCCGATGTAGTTCGCGGCGACCGCACAGAGCAGCGGCATGGCCGACTCAATCCGGCCGGCGAGGCCGAGGACGGCGACGCGCACGTCCCAGAGTTCGGCCCCGCCGCTGCCCTGGTCGATCGCACCGCCGGGATTGTCGCGCGCGGAGAGCTGGATGAACGTTTCTCGCGCCGCCGGGTCGACGCGGCCCGTCGTGTCGGTGCCGTAGCCGACCTCGATGAACATCTCCGGAGCTGCATTGGCAGGCGCCTCGAAAAGGCCGATGCCCACGAGGGCGGCATCGACGCAGGCTTTCACCACCTGCACCTGGACCTGCACCTGGCTGACGACGGACTTTTTCGCGACGAGCCGGTACGATTTGTTCGTCGGCTTCGTGGAGCCGGGCGCGCTGATCGCGTCGACGAGCACCTTGTGCCGCGGGATGAACGGGTTGTTGCAACCGGCGGTGCCAAGCAGGACGGCAGCGCCCGCCATGCCCAGCAACGTCAGGAAGATGCGGCCCGGGGAATTCATTCGCTCCACGCCTTCCCCATATGCCGCGCGGCTGAATTCGCAACTGGAGACATGTAACGTCGCCGTTACCGGCGCGGCTCAATCGATCCGCATGCGCGCGCGATAGAACGCCTCGCAGAGCGCCAGGATCTCGCGCGGCGTGCGCAGGCGAAGCGCCTCGGCCGCGAGCGCGCGGGCCTCCGACATTTTCATCGCGCGCACCAGGTACTTCACCTGCGGCAGCCAGCCGGGGGACATGCTGAGGATGTCGACGCCGAGTCCGAGCAGCAGCGGGGCAAACACCGGATCTCCGGCCATCTCGCCGCATACGCTGACGGGCAGCTGACGGCGGTGGGCCTCGTCGACGATGTGCTTCAGCGTGCGGATGATCGCGGGATGCGTCGGTTCGTACAGGTGGGCGATCCGGTCGTTCACCCGGTCGATCGGGAGCAGGTATTGGATGAGGTCGTTGGTTCCGATGCTGAAGAACGCGCACTGCTCCGCCAGGAGATCGGCCGTCGCCGCCGCACTCGGAATCTCGATCATCGCGCCGACCTCCATGGCCGGATCGAACGCGACCGACCGCGCCGCCAGCTCGGACCGGCACTCGGCCAGGACGGCGTTGGCGCGGGCCAGCTCCTCGGCGCCGCTGATCATCGGGTACATCATCTTCACCTTGCCGAAGGCGCTCGCCCGCAGGATCGCCCGCAGCTGGTCCTTGAAGATCTCCTGGTGCTCCAGGCAGAAGCGGATCGCCCGGAAACCCATGAAGGGATTGTTCTCCTTGGGAAACAGGTCGGACTTGCCCGCCATCGGCTTGTCGCCCCCGAGATCGAGCGTGCGGATCACGACCGGCAGCGGCGCCATCGCCTCGGCGACGGCCTTGTACGCGAGAAACTGCTCCTGCTCGCTCGGGATCCGCGCCGCGTTGAGGAAGAGGAACTCCGTGCGGTACAGGCCCACGCCCTCGGC
Organism: uncultured Opitutia bacterium; assembly: GCA_937952235.1. Classification (GTDB taxonomy): domain Bacteria; phylum Verrucomicrobiota; class Verrucomicrobiia; order Opitutales; family Opitutaceae; genus ER46. Next base: position 1,813 of record CALFZM010000192.1, read on the forward strand.
AAAGTACGCGCGGACCTTGGCGACTTCCTCGGCCTTCTCGATGTTCGCCATGAGCGAGACCGCGACGCCGTCCTGGGTCACGGCCGGCTGCCGGTTGGCCTCCAGCAGCCGCGCCTCGAACGACTTCTTCTGCTCCTGGATCTTCCCGTACCGGAAGAGCGTGCTCTCCGACGGGTTGATGATCACGAGCCCGTCGTACCCGTCGACGATCGCCCAGTCGCCGTTGTCGACGCGCGACGTCAGGCTCCGCACGCCCACGACGCACGGCACCTTCATCGAACGCGCGACGATCACCGCGTGGCTCGTCTTGCTGCCGGAGTCGAGCACCAGGCCGAGCGCGGCGGAGCGGTCGAGGGTCGCCGACGCGGAGGGCGAGATGTCGGTAGCGACGACCACGCGCTGGTCCGCGAGCCGGCTCAACGTGTTCTCCGCCTGCCCGAGCAGGTTGTTCAACACGCGCTGCGCGACGTCGCGCAGGTCCCCCGCGCGCTCGCGGAGGTACTCGTCGTCGATCTCGGAAAACGCCTGTACGTACCGCGACGATACGCGCTGGAAACAGGTCTCGATGTTGCGCCCCGTGCCCTCGAATTCGCGGATCGTCTCGCCGATCAGCGCCTCGTCCTCGAGCACCATCAGGTGCGCGTCGAAGATCGCGGCCTCCTCGGGCCCGATGTTCTTCTCCACCTCGCTCTTGATCTTCGAGATCTGCTGCCGCGTCGCAATCAGCGCGCGGTCAAAGCGCGCCACCTCGTCGATCCGCTTTTCCGGCGACACCTCGTATGAGGGCACCTCCACGTCGCTCTGCACGTAAACGAAGATCTGCCCATACGCGATACCCTGCGAGGCGGCGATGCCAGGCACGGTGATTTCGGTCTTCGCGCGGATGTCCATCAAGTGAGTTTCACGAGCCGGCCGTGGCAGGGGTCCGGCCCGTGTCCGACGATAACGATTGGCGCCCGAAACGGGTCAATGAGGATTTACGCCAGCCGCGTGTCCCGGACAAGGGCGGACGCCCCCCACGCCGCCCGGATCGTGGCGACCGCCGGTTCCGGGTCCGCGTGCTCGGGCAACAACGCGAAACAGGCGCTCCCGCTGCCGCTCATCCGCGGCGCCAGGCCGCAGCGTGCGCGGAGTTCGTCCAACAGCACCGGCAGCGCCACGAATTTCCCGAATGCCGGCGCTTCCAGGTTGTTGAAGAGCATCGATTCCGCCGGCGCTTCCGGATCCGAGATCCAGCGGGCCAGCCGCGCCTCGGCCTCCGCCGCCGGCAGGTAGCCGCCGGGCGCCGCCGCCACGAGGCGGCCGTAGGCCCAGGGCGTGGCGATGCCGAAGGCCGGCTTGAACACCAGCACCCGCCGCCCGCGCAGGCGGCGGGCCGCGGCGGGGGGCAGCGGCTCGACCCGGTCGCCCCGGCCGCGCATGACCACGGGGCCGTCGTGGAGGAAGAGCGGGCAGTCCGAACCGAGTCCCGCGGCCACACGGGCCAGCTCCTCCGGCGGCAGCGCCCGCGCCGGCCCCGCCAGCCGGTTGAGCGCCCGCAGCGCGGCGACGGCGTCGCTGCTGCCGCCGCCGAGCCCGGCTCCCACCGGGATTTCCTTGGCCAGGTGAAATGCGGCGCCACCGCGCCAGCCGCTGGCCGCCGCGAACGCCGCGGCCGCCCGGAGCACCAGGTTCGAGGCATCGACCGGCACGGCCGGATCGGTGCAGGTCAGGGTAACCTCCGCCGCGGGCGAGGCCGTCAGCGTGTCGCCCCACGCGAGGGGAGCGACCACCGACACCAGGTCGTGGAAGCCGTCCGCCCTCCGGCCGGTGACGGCGAGGAAGAGGTTCAGCTTGGCGGGCGCGAAGATGGTGAGCGGTTCCACGGGGGCGCCGGCACTCATGCACAGTCGCCGCCGCAAATCCAGTTCGCCCCGCACCAGGCGGGACGGGGGCGGAGTTTTGACTTCAGTCGCGTCCGGTCCCGCCCCTTACTCGTTTCCTCCCGATGGCCTGCGACCTGATTCTCGTCCTCGATGCCCAGTCTCCCCGTGAAGTCGCTCCCGTGCTCCGCCAACTCCAGGGCACCGTGCGCTGGGTCAAGGTCGGGCTCGAGATGTTCACCGCCTGCGGCCCCGATTGCGTGCGCGAGATCGCCGGGATGGGTTTCCAGGTCTTTCTCGACCTGAAGCTGCACGACATCCCCAACACGGTCGCGAAATCCGTCGCCTCCTGCGCCCGGCTGCCCATCGGCATGCTGACGCTGCACACCGGCGGCGGACGCGAGATGATGCAGTGGGCGGTGAAGGCGCAGCAGCAGCACGCGCCCGAGCTCCTGCTCCTCGGAGTGACCGTGCTCACCTCGATGAGCGCCACCGGCCTCAACGAAACCGGCGTCGCCGCGTCGCCCGCCGACCAGGTCGTGCGCCTGGGCCGGCTCGCGGCGGATTCCGGGCTGCGCGGCCTCGTGTGCTCCCCCCTCGAGATCGCCCCGCTCCGCACCGTGCTGCCGCCGTCGGTGGCGTTGGTCACGCCCGGGATCCGCCCGCGGGATGCCAGGGCCGACGATCAGACGCGGGTCATGACTCCCGCCGAGGCCGCGCGCACCGGCGCCACCTACGTCGTGGTGGGTCGCCCGATCTTCCAGGCCCCCGATCCCGCCGCCGCCGTCAAGTGGGCAGGTGGGCCTGCGGGGGTGTTTCGGGTTGACCCTCTCCTGCCTCCCCGCACGCTGGGCCCCCGATGCAGGTCCACGCGTCGGGCGCCTTCCCGGCAACATGCAGCCCCCACCCGCAGGCAGGCAGCATCACCCCGGCCATGTCGCAATCAGCCGCCACCACCGGCACCCCACCCTTGGGG
>CALFZM010000193.1 GCA_937952235.1 uncultured Opitutia bacterium
CCATCCGCGATCACCTGCTGGACGCCGGTTTGGGCACGGTCAGCGAAATTCTCGATGGTGCTCCGCCCCACGTCCCGCGCGGCGCGCCGGCTCAAGCCTGGTCGGTAGCCTGCGTGCTGGAAGCGTGGCAGCGGCTGGGACGGGCGCGCCTCTGCCGGCTGCCGCCCGCCGGGGGCGCCCACCAGCGGCTCGAGGCGCTGTGGCATCGGGCGCTGCTCGAACAGATGAACCGCGCGCTGGGTCATGCCGCGATGGTCCGCAGCCACGCCAGCCAGTGGCTCGTGCACCTCGCGCGGCTGCCGGCGGGGCAGGGCGCCGACGCGGCCGGCCGGGTGGACGGCGTGGTGGCGGAGCTGGCGGCATCGTTCTTCGAGGACTGGACGCTCGACCGCGCCGCGGCGACGGCGGGCATGTCGCGGCGCTCCTTCAGTGCGCACTTTCACCGCCGGACGGGACGGACGTTCGTCGCCCACCTGACCGAGCTGCGCCTCGCGCATGCGGCCCGGCTGCTCGCTCACGGCCGGCACTCCATCCTCGGGGCCGCGCTGGCGTCGGGTTATCGCGACGCGTCGCACTTTCACCGCCTCTGGCGCCGGCACTACGGCACGACGCCGAAGGCGTGGGCGCGGGAACGTTGAGGACCCGTGCGCAGCCCGTCTCCGCCTGCGGAAACGCTCTCGCGGCGACGAGAGAGGATGCAGCGCGCGGTTGCGGCCTGGGGCGGAGCTGGTCAACCTGCGGCGATGCTTTCGTGCCTTCCCCGACGCCTCGCGGTGCACGCCGTCGTGCGGGCCGGCGTCCTGCTGGCCAGCGGTATGCTCTCCGGTGCCCACGCGGTCCCGCCCCTCGGCTTCAACCGCGACATCCGGCCGATCCTTTCCGAAAACTGCTTCCAGTGCCACGGTCCCGACGCCCAGCGCCGCGAAGCCGAGTTGCGGCTCGACCAGCGCGAGGCGGCGGTGGAGGCCCAGGCGTTCGTCCCCGGCCGGCCTGAGGCCAGCGAGGCGGTGAAACGGATCTTCGCCGCCGATCCCGACGACCGGATGCCCCCGGCCGATTCGCACCGCACGCTGACCGACGCGCAGAAGCAGACGCTCCGGCGCTGGGTCGCCGAAGGCGCGGCGTACGAGCCGCACTGGTCCTATGTCGTGCCGGTACGCCCGCCCGTGCCGGTCGTACGTCCCGCCACCGCTCATCCCGTCGATGCCTTCATCGAGGATGCGCTGAGGCGCGAGCAGTTGCAGGCGGCGCCCGAAGCCGGCCGGCGCACGCTGCTCCGCCGGCTCAGCCTTGACCTCACCGGCCTGCCGCCCGATCCGCGCGACGTCGAGTCATTCGCTGCCTCCCGGGATCCGCGCGCATACGAACGGTTCGTCGACCAGTATCTCGCTTCCCCGCACTTCGGTGAGCGGCTCGCGCTGCCCTGGCTCGACCTGGTGCGGTACGCCGACACCATCGGCTTCCATAACGACGTCCCGCTCCGCTACTGGCCGTACCGCGACTGGGTGATCAACGCGTTCAATCGCAACCTGCCCTTCGACCAGTTCACGCGCGAGCAGCTCGCGGGCGACCTGCTGCCGGGCTCGACGCCGGAGCAGCGCACGGGGTCCGGCTACAACCGCCTCCATCGGATCAGCGGCGAGGGCGGCATCCAGGACAAGGAGTACTTCGCCAAGTACGCGGCCGACCGCGTGCGGACGACGGCCACGGTGTGGCTGGGCTCGACCCTCGCCTGCGCGGAATGCCACGACCACAAGTTCGATCCCTTCACGGCGAAGGATTTCTACCGCTTTGCCGCGATCTTCTCCGACCTGCGGGAGAAGGGGGCGTACAACCTGAGCGGCGGCTTCACCCGCGACAACCTCACCGAGGAGCCGCTCTTCGCCACCGACGAACAGCGGCGGCGGCACGCCGGACTCGAGGACGAGGTGGCGGCCGCGGCGGCGGCGCTCACGGCGGTCACCGACGAGGCCCTGGCCGCCGGCCGCGCCGCCTGGGAGCAGCGTATCCGGGCGGCGGAGACCGCCGGCACGCTCGCCTGGCGGGTCCAGCGTCCGCTGCGGGCGGTCTCGACCGCGGGCACGCCGCTGGCGATCGAGCCGGAGGACGATTCGGTGATACCCGGCGGAATGAATCCCGTCCACGACACCTACGAAGTCACGATTCCTGCACCGGCCGGACGGGTGACGGCGGTGCGACTCGAGGTGGTACCCGATGCCCGTTTCCCGGGCGACGAGGTGGCGCGCGGCGGCTCGGCCTTCTTTGTCTCCGAGCTCGAGGTGCTTGCCTCCGCCGGGCCGGGTCAGCCCGCCACCCCGCTGCGGATCGCGGCCGCGCGCACCAACGGCGGCACCGAGCCGGGTTATCCGGTCGCCGCGGCGATCGACGGCGACCCGGCGACGGCGTTGTCGTTCCTCCGGAAGCGCGGCGGTGGCATCGCCCTGCTGCTTGCCGCACCCTGGGAGGGGGCCGCGGAGGCCACGCTGACATTGCGCATCCGGCATTCCGACCGGCATCCGTACCAGCACCTGGGCCGGTTCCGTCTCGCCGTGCACGATGCCGAGGATCCCGATGCCAACGCGGGTGGCGCGCCCGAGCCGGTGCTCAAGGCCCTGGCCGCCGCCCCTGGGGAGCGCACCGCCGCCCAGGCCCGGGAGATCGCGGCGCACTACCGCACCGTCGCCCCCGACCTCGCGGCCGCGCGCGAGCGGCACACGCGGGCGGTCAACGCCCGCGACGCGCTTCTTCTCAGCGTGCCCTCGCTGCCCGTCTCGCAGAGCGTCGCGCCGCGGCCGACCCGCGTGCTGCCGCGCGGCAACTGGATGGACGACAGCGGGGAGCTCGTGGAGCCGGGCGTGCCGGCGTTCCTGCGGCAGATCGCGCCCGCGGACGGCCACCGGGTGTCGCGGCTGGATTTTGCGGAGTGGCTCGTTGCGCCCGACAATCCGCTGACGGCGCGGACGTTCGTCAACCGGCTCTGGCGCGTCTACTTCGGCGCCGGCCTGTCGCGCACGCTCGAGGACCTCGGCTCGCAGGGGGAATGGCCGTCGCACCCGGAGCTGCTCGACTGGCTGGCGGTGGAGTTTCGCGAAAGCGGCTGGGATGTGAAACGGCTCGTGCGGTTGCTCGTGACGTCCGCGGCCTACCGGCGCTCCTCGGTGCCGGCGGACGGCGTCGCGGAGCGCGACCCGGCCAACCGCTGGCTCGCGCGGCAGAATCGGTTCCGGCTCGACGCCGAGCTCGTCCGGGATCACGCGCTGGCCGTCAGCGGCCTGCTGGTGCGCACCGTCGGAGGCCCCCCGGCCCGGCCGTATCAGCCGGCCGGCTACTATGCGCCGCTCAACTTTCCGCGGCGAGAGTACGTGCCCGACACGGGCGACGGGTTGTATCTCCGCGGGGTCTACACGCACTGGCAGCGCACCTTCCTGCACCCGGCCCTGCTGGCGTTCGACGCCCCCTCGCGGGACGAGTGCACCGCCGACCGCAGCCCTTCGAACACGCCCCTGCAGGCGCTGGTGCTGCTCAACGACCCGGTGTTCGTCGAGGCCGCGCGCGGCTTCGCGGAACGCATCCTGCGCGAGGGCGGCGGCGGGCCCGATGCCGCCTTTGCGCGCAAGCTCGCGTGGGCGTTTGCCCGAGCGGTGGCCCGGGCGCCCGACCGGGCGGAGACCCGCGCGCTCCAGGCGTTGTACGATGGCCAGCGGCGGCGCTATGCCGCCGACCCGGCGGCCGCGCGCGCGCTGGTCGCGACCGGAGCCTCGCCCGTCGCGGCCGACCTGCCGCCGGCGGAGCTGGCGGCATGGACGACCGTCGCACGCGCGATCCTGAACCTGCACGAGTCGATCACCCGCAACTGAACCGGACCATGGACGCCGCCGCATTTGCCCGCGAACTCTCCCGTCGCACCTTCCTTGGCCGCACCGCTGCCGGCCTCGGCTCGCTTGCCCTCGGCGCCCTGCTGCGGCCCGGCGCGTTCGGCGCCGCCGCCGCGGCGGACCGGTGGCGCGGGACGGTGAACCCGCTGCACCATGCGGCGAAGATCAAGCGCGTCATCTACCTCTACCAGGCGGGCGGCCCGTCGCACCTCGAGCTGTTCGATTTCAAGCCGAAGCTCCGCGCGATGCACGGGCAGCCCATGCCGGAGTCGTTCACGCAGGGCCAGCAGAT
>CALFZM010000194.1 GCA_937952235.1 uncultured Opitutia bacterium
GATGTGCTCCTCGTGAGCGTGCGCCGGCGCACGCCGCCGAAGGCACAGCTCGACCTCATCCGCCGGCACGTCTCCGCCGGCAAGCCGGTGGTGGGAATTCGCACGGCATCGCATGCCTTCGCGCTCAGCCGCAACCAGAAGCTCGCGGAAGGAAACGCGGAATGGCCGGAGTTCGACCACGCCGTCATCGGCGGCAACTACGCCAATCACCACGGCCGGGGCCCGGTGACGACGGTCACAGCGAGTTCGCCCGAGGCCGCGCGACACCCGATCCTGCGCGGAGTCACGCTGCCGCTGACCACCGACGCGACCCTCTATCGCAACACGCCGCTGCGTCCGGGCGCCACCGCGCTGCTCACGGGCACCATCCCGAACCAGCCGCCGGAGCCGATCGCCTGGACATTTGCCCGCCCCGGTGGCGGGAAGACGTTCTATACTTCGCTGGGCGGGGTGAGCGACTTTCAGAACCCCGCGTTTGTGCGGCTGCTGAAGAACGGGATTCTTTGGGCCGCGGAGTAAACGTCGCCGGCTTTCAGCCGGAACGATCCATCGCTCCTTCGCACCCCGAGGTATGGCCCGCACCGAAAGGCGGAGCGGCTCGTGCTCCAACACGCTTGAGCCGATTCAATACCTCTGTAGCCCAAACCTAAACGCAAAGTCGCAAGAGAACGCGAAGTTTCGCCAAGTCTCCCTTCGCGAGTCTTTGCTCTCCTTCGCGTCTTTGCGTTTCGGATCCCGCCCTGATCGGCTACGATTTTACTTAAGGCACTCTAGGCATGATCCTGCTCCAGCGCCTTCGCCATCGCCGCCTGCAGTTGCTCCCCGTTGAACGGCTTGTTCAGCGCGCTGTGGGCGCCGAGGCCGGTGGCGAGCTTCAGGTAGTCGCCGCTTTCGAGATAACGGCCGCCGCCCGAAATCGCCACGATGCGCGCGCGGGGCTGCTGCTTCTTCACTTCGGCGATCAGGTCGACGCCGTCACCTTCCGGCATCAGCACGTCGGTGATCACGAGGTCGAAAGTCCGCTGCCGCAGCGGCTCGCCCGCCTCCCGCGCGTTGCCGACGGTGACGACATCATGCCCGGCCTTCGTGAGGAGCTGGCGCAGCACCGCACGCATGCTCTCTTCGTCGTCCGCCACGAGAATGGAAAGAGATCGCATGGAGTCCGCGCACTCCACGCGGAACGGCGCCGGCTTTCAAGCGCGGGGAGCGATCCCGACGCAATTGCGACCGCGCCAAGGGCGGCCGCCGGCCGCAGGCGGCCCGCGGTGGCAGAATCCGTTTGAGTCGCCGCTGGCGGGGCCATGGGATCGCCCCGCATGAGTTTCCCCACCCTGCGGGCGGCAGCCCCGTTCACCCTTGCCGCGGCCTTCCTTATTTCCGCCGGTGCGCGGGTCCACGCCGCCCAGTCGCCGCGCGACCCCGCGCAGCTTGTCTCCGAGCTGTGTGCCGGCTGCCACGGTCCGAGCCTCACCGGCGGCACGGCCCCCAGCCTGGTCGACGACGTGTGGAAGTTCGGCTCCGATGACGCCAGCATCCTGCGCGCGATCCGGGAGGGCTTCCCGCAGTTGAACATGGCGCCGTACGGGGCGCTGCTGAGCGACGAGGAGCAGCGCGGGCTGCTGGGCTACATCCGCCGCATGAACCGGCAGTTTGCCCTCGGCCTCATCTCTCCGTCGCTCGCGCCGCCGGATCGCATCGAGATCAGGAGCGTACGGCACGCCTTCCGACTGGAGACCGTGGTCGCGCCGCTCAACACCCCCTGGAGCATCGTCTTCCTGCCGGACGGGCGGATGCTGGTGAACGACCGGATCGGCCAGATCCGCGTCTTCGCCCACGGCCGCCTCGAAGCGGAGCCGATCCGCGGCACCCCGGTGCCATACGTGCGGCAGGACGGCGGCTTTCTCGACTTGATCGCGCACCCGCGCTACGCGGAGAACGGCTGGCTGTACCTGGCCTATACCGAGACGGGCCGGGCCGCAGGCAGCAGCATGACCGTCGTCGTGCGCGGCCGGATCCGCGATGGCGCCTGGGTTGACCAGCAGGACATTTTCCGCGCGCCGCAGGAGCACTACAACGTCAACGACACCAGCCATTATGGGTGCCGTTTCCTCTTCGATCCTGCCGGCCACCTGTTCTTCACGATCGGCGACCGCGGCAAGGCGGAGGAGGCGCAGGATCTCAGCACGCCTTGCGGCAAGATTCACCGCGTGCGGGACGACGGCAGCATTCCGCCCGACAACCCCTTCGTGAACCGGCCGGGCGCGTGGCCCTCGATCTGGACTTACGGGAACCGCCACCCGCAGGGTCTGCAGTACCATCCGGTGACCGGCGAACTGTGGGCCACGGAGCACGGCCCGCGCGGTGGCGACGAGCTGAACGTCATCGTGCGCGGGCGCAACTACGGCTGGCCCGTCATCTCCGACGGGCTCGCGCAGCGCACGGAACGCATCGAAGGCCGCACCCGCGCGGGCATGGAGGCGCCGGTCGTTTCCTGGACGCCCTCCATCGCCCCCGCGGCGATCGAGTTCTACACGGGCGACCGTTTCCCGCAGTGGAAAAACCACCTGCTCGTCGCCAGCCTGGTCGGCCGTCATCTCCGCCGGCTGGAGCTCGACGGCCATCGGGTGGTGCACCAGGAAGTGCTGTTCGCCGAGATGGGCCGCGTGCGCGACGTCACGCTCGGGCCCGACGGACATCTCTACGTGGCGCTCAACAATCCCGGCCGCGTCGCGCGGCTGGTGCCGGCGGACGGGGCGAAATAACGGTCAGGCCGTGGCGAGCGGCTTCAGCCCCGCCTCGATGGCCGCGCGCCGGCCCTCGAGGAAGGGCGGCAGCGCCAGCTTCTCGCCCAGCGAGGCCATCGGCTCGTCGGCCGCGAAGCCCGGCCCGTCGGTGGCGATCTCGAAGAGCACGCCGTTGGGCTCGCGAAAATAAAGGCTGCGGAAATAGAAGCGATCCACGGGGCCGCTCGACCGCACGCCCACCTGGTTGAGCCATTCCACCCACGCGTCGTACTGCTCGAACGTCGGCGTCCGGAAGGCGACATGGTGCACGCCGCCGGCGCCGGCGGACGCCGGCCGCGCGCCGGGATCGACCCGCACATGCAGCTCCGCCTGCGGTCCGTCACCGCCCATCCGATACACGTGCACGGCGCGGGGCGTGCCGCCGGTGTCGTCCAAGGATACCGAATACTCACGCACCCGGGTCATATGCATGACCTTGGTCAGGACCACCTCGGTCGGGCGCGCGTCGGGCACGCTCAGCGTGACCGGCCCGAGGCCGAGGATCTGGTGCTCGGCCGGGACGGGGCTCTTCGCCCAAGGGTTGCCGACGGGCCTGGTCTCATCGGCCACGAGGCTGAGCCGCTGGCCCTCGAAGTCCTCGAAATCGAGCGTGGGCCGGCCGTCGCGGTCGGCGATGCGGCCCTGCTTCACCCCGAGCGCGGTGAAGCGCTCGGACCACCACGCGAGGCTGCCGACGCCGGGCACGCGGAGCCCGGTGCGGACGACGCTGTGCGTGCCGCGCCGCTCGCGCTCCACCGGCCAGTCGAAGAAGGTGAGGTCGGTGCCGGGCGACGCCAGGCCGTCGGCGTAGAAGAGGTGGTACGCGGACACGTCGTCCTGGTTCACCGTCTTCTTCACGAGGCGCAGGCCCAGGGCCTGCGTGTAGAAGGCGTGGTTGCGAGGCGCATCGGCGGTCACCGCGGTGAGGTGGTGGAATCCGGTCAGTTGCATCCGGCCACGATGCGCAGGTTGGCGCGCGAGTCCAGCGGCCGGCCGGCGCCGGTGGCCG
>CALFZM010000195.1 GCA_937952235.1 uncultured Opitutia bacterium
CGCCCTCCCATGACCGTTCGCGCCACGCTTTCGCTGCTGGGAATGACGGCGCTGCTGCCGGCGGGCGTCGCGTCGACGGCCGCGCCGGTCGATTTCGGCCGCGACATCTTTCCGATCCTGTCGAACAACTGCCTGAGCTGCCACGGGCCGGACGACGACAATCGCCGCGGCGGCCTGCGGCTCGACACGCACGCCGGCGCACTCGGCGCCGGCAAGAGCGGCGCCACCGCGGTGGTGCCGGGCCGGAGCGCGGAAAGCGAAATGATCCTCCGCATCACCTCGAAGCATGACGACGAGGTCATGCCCCCGGCCGATGCGAAGGAGAAACTCACCCCCCGGCAGATCGAGCTGCTCCGGCAATGGGTCGACCAGGGCGCGCCCTGGGGCCAGCACTGGGCCTACGTCGCGCCGCAGCGCCCCGCGATCCCCGCGGTGAAGGACGCCGCCGGGCGCACGCCGGCGAATCCGATCGACGCCTTCGTCCTCGCCCGCCTGCAGCGGGAGAAGGTCGCACCTTCGCCCGAGACCGACCGGCGCACGCTCCACCGGCGCTTGAGCCTCGACCTCACCGGCCTGCCCCCCGACCCGCAGGCGGTCCAGGCCTTCGTCGATGACCGGCGCCCCGACGCCTACGAGCGCGTCGTCGACACGCTCCTGGCCTCGCCGCACTTCGGCGAACGCTGGGGCCGGCACTGGCTCGACCTCGCGCGGTATGCGGACAGCGCCGGCTACCTGAACGACACCCTGCGGCCGTACGCGTACCTTTACCGCGACTGGGTGATCGACGCGGTCAACCGCGACCAGCCGTTCGACCAGTTCACGATCGAGCAGCTCGCGGGCGACCTGCTGCCCGCCGCGACGCTCGAGCAGAAGATCGCCACCGGCTTCCACCGCAACTCGCTGAAGAACGACGAAGCCGGCGCCGACCTGGAGCTCGACCGCACCAAGGCCGCGGTCGACCGGACCGCGACGACCGGCGCGGTCTGGCTCGGCCTCACCGTCGGCTGCGCCGAGTGCCACACGCACAAGTACGATCCGATCACGCACCGTGAGTTCTACCAGTTCTACGCCTTCTTCAACCGCACCGCGGAACGCGACGTGCCGGCTCCGCGGCCCGACGAGCTCGCCGCCTACAACCAGCGCCACGCCAAGTGGGACGCGGAGCGACGCCAGATCGAGGCCCCGCTCGAGACCTACGTCGCCTCGCTGGTCGACACCGCGGTGCCCGCGTGGGAAGCGACGTTGCAGGTGCCGGCCGCCCGCTGGCAGGTGCTCGCGCCGGAGGAAATGACGACCATCACCGAGGACGAGGAGCGCACGTCCCAGCCCAATGAGGACCGCTCGCTCACGACCGGCGCCCGCGACCCGGTGCGCACCCGCTACGTGGTGAAGGCGCCGGTCGCCGGCGCCGGCCTGCGGGGCGTCACCGCCTTCCGCCTCGAGGCGCTCGCGGAGCTCGGCGAAAAGGTCGGACGCGCCCGCAGCGGCGATTTCAACCTGGCCGAGTTTTCCGCCATGCTGAAGACGCCCGACGGCGCCCAGCACAAGATCGAGCTCGCCGCCGCCCGCGCCGACTTCGCGGCGAAGAACGCCACGCCGGAGCTCGCGCTCGACGGCGACAACACGACCGGCTGGAGCGTCGCCGGCCGCACCGAGGAAGCCCACGCCATCGTCTTCGAGCTGAAGCAGCCGCAGGACTTCCCCGCCGGCGCCACGCTCTACTTCGAACTGGAGCACCGGATCACCGGCGTGCTGCAGCGCTTCCGGCTCGCGACCACCGCCGCACCGCTGCCGATCGCGCCCAGCACGCTCTCCGACCCGCTGCTCGCCGCCCTCGACACCCCGCGCGAACGCCGCACCCCGGAGCAGAACCTCCTCCTCGCGCGCCACGTCGCCCGCTTCGTCGACGAGAAGGGGAAGGCGCTGGTGAAACCGCTGGCCGCTCACCTCGCGAAGAAACCCGAGTACCCGAAGACCGCCGCCCCGGTGCTGATCGCGCACGAGCGGAAGACCCACATCCACCTGCGCGGCGACTACCAGCAGCCGGGCGAGGAAGTGCAGCCGGGCACGCTGGGCGTGCTGCACCCGTTCAAGCCGCGGGGGCCGAAGGCCGACCGGCTCGACCTCGCCCGCTGGCTCGTCGATCCCGCCAACCCGCTGACCGCGCGCGTCACGGTGAACCATGTCTGGAAGCACCTCTTCGGCCGCGGCCTCGTGGCGACACCGGACAACTTCGGCTCGCTCGGCGAACGCCCGTCGCACCCGGAGCTGCTCGATTACCTCGCCACGGAGTTCGTGCGCGAGGGCTGGAGCCGCAAGCGGCTGATCCGCCAGATCGTGACGTCGGCGACGTACCGGCAGTCGTCCGTGTACCGCGCGGACCTCGTCGACCGCGATCCGCTGAACATCCTGCTCGCGCGGCAGGGCCGGCACCGGCTCGAGGCGGAGGTGGTGCGCGACGTCTTCCTTGCCAGCAGCGGCCTGCTCAATGCGAAGATCGGCGGACCGAGCATCCACCCGCCGCTGCCTTCGTTCGTGCTGGCGTTCGGCCGCAACAAGTCCTGGCCCGAGACCAAGGGCCCGGAAGCGTACCGGCGCGGGATGTACATTCACCTGCGGCGCAACGTGCCCTACCCGATGCTGACGACCTTCGACGCCTCCGACGCCAGCGTCGCCTGCCTGCAGCGCGAGCGTTCCAACTCCCCGCTCCAGGCGCTGACGCTGCTGAACGATCCCGTCTTCTTCGAGTGCAGCGCCCGGCTGGCGGAACGCATCGAGCAGCTCCCCGGCGACCTCGACCGCAAGCTGCAGCTCGGTTTCGAACTCTGCCTCAGCCGCCCGCCGGAACCGGCCGAGTCGATCGCGCTGCGCGCCCACTACGACGACCAGTTGAAGCTCGCCGACGGCAACGCCCGGCTCGCCCTGGTGGCGGCGGCGCGGCTGCTCATGAACCTCGACGAGTTCATCACGCGCGAATGACCCGACCCATGCTGACTGATTCACCCCGAAACACCCGAGGGACACGAAAGCTTCAGCGCCTTTTCGTGTGTTTCGTGTATTTCGTGGTCACTCCGCCAGACTCGGTCTGATCCAGAACCCAGCCAACCCGACTCCCTCCCATGTTCAGCCGGCGAAAATTCCTCATGCAGGCCTGCGGTGGCATCGGCGGCCTCGCGCTGTCGAATCTCTTGAGCCAGGAGGGCCTGCTCGGCGCCACCGCCGGCGGGCGCCCGGGCCGCACGCACCACCAGCCCAAGGCGAAGAACTGCATCTATATCTACCTCGAGGGCGGACCGAGCCAGATGGATCTCTACGATCCGAAGCCGATGCTGAACCGGCTCGACGGCCAGGCGCTGCCCGACTCGATGCTGGCCAACATGCGGTTCGCGTTCCTCGCGAAGGAATCGGCCCGGATCATGGGCACGCCGCGCACGTTCAAGCGGCATGGCCAGTGCGGCATGGAGCTTTCCGACCTGCTGCCGCACATCGGCTCGATCGCGGACGACATCTGCCTCATCCGGTCGATGCACACCGACCAGTTCAATCACGTGCCCGGACAGTTGTTGATGAACACCGGCTCGGCGATCTCCGGGCGTCCGAGCATGGGCTCGTGGCTCTCGTACGGCCTGGGCAGCGAGAACAAGAACCTGCCCGAGTTCGTCGTGCTGATCTGCGTCGGCCGCGGCGTGCCCGGCGGCTCCGCGAGCTGGGCGAGCGGCTTCCTGCCGTCGAAGTATTCCGGCGTGATGTTCCGCAACGAAGGTTCCCCGGTGCTGAACCTCGACAACCCCGAGGCGATCACGCGCGCGATCCAGGAGCGCAACATCAAGGGCGTGTCCGAGCTCAACGCGCTGCGCCACGCCCAGGTGCGCGATCCCGAGATCGAGAGCCGCATCGCGGCCTACGAGCTGGCGTTCCGCATGCAGAGCGCGGCGCCGGAGCTGATGGACCTTTCCAACGAGTCGCAGGCCACGCTCGACATGTACGGCGTCAACCGCAGCGAGCCCAAGATCGAGAGCGGCAACCAGCTCGGCGGCACCGGCCTGTTCGGCACCTTCGCCCGCAACTGCCTCATGGCCCGCCGGCTCGTCGAGCGCGGCGTGCGCGTCGTCCAGGTCATCCACGCGTCGTGGGACCACCACAGCCGCATCAACACCGACCTGCCGCACAACTGCCTGATGGCCGACCAGCCGATCGCCGCGCTGGTGAAGGACCTCAAGCAGCGCGGCCTGCTCGACGACACCCTCGTGATCTGCGGTTCGGAATTCGGCCGCACCGCCCTCGGCGAGAACCGCCCCGGCGCCCGCACCGTCACCGGACGCGACCATCACCCCAACGCCTTCAGCCTCTGGCTCGCGGGCGGCGGCGTGAAGGGCGGCCAGGTCATCGGCGAGACCGACGACATCGCCTGGAACGTCGCCAAGGATCCCGTGCACGTGCATGACCTGCACGCCTCGATCCTGCACCTCTTCGGCTTCGACCACACCAAGCTCACCTATCGCTTCCAGGGCCGCGATTACCGGCTCACCGACGTCCACGGCAAGCTGGTGCCGAAGCTGTTCGCCTGACTCGCGCAGGTGGAGCCGCGCCCAGGTGCAGCCGCGACCAGGTGGAGCCGCCTGTCCCCAGGCGGCTGACGTTCGATCGACCGGTCCGCAGCAGCTTGAGGACAAGCTGCTCCACCTCTCCGCGGCCTGACCGAGACCCGCTACGGCCGCTCCATCTCGAACCGCTCCGTCGTCCGCGTGTAGCCGTCGCCGCCGAGCCGGCCGATGAGGTCGAGCAGGCCGGGGTCGGGCCGGCCGTCGGGGCCGAGCACCGTATCCGCCACATGGGCACGGCGGATCCGGCCGAAGACGACGTTGGCCGCCAGCGGCCCCTCCCCGATCGGCAGGATCCGGTCGAGCGCACATTCGAACGCCACCGGCGCCGCCGCCACCCGCGGGGGGCGGACCGTCTCGCTCGGGGCCGCCGCGATGCCGAACGCGTCGAACTCGCTGTCGCCGTACGGCAGCGTCGCCGCCGTGCGATTCATCTGCTCCGCGAGGGCGAACGGCACCAGGTTCACCACGAACTCCGGCACCGCCTCGATGTTGCGCACCGTGTCCTTCTTCGCGCCCTCGCGCGTGTTCACCGGCACGAACATCAGCGTCGGCGGATTGGCCGTCACGCCCTGGAAGAACGAGAACGGCGCGAGGTTCGTGCGCCCGGTCGCTCCGATCGTCGACACCCACGCCACCGGCCGCGGCAGGATCGTCGAGATCATCCAGGAATAGGCTTCGCGCGGACGCAGCGTGGTAAAGTCGACAACCATGGCGCCGGGACTGAACGCGCGGGAGCGCCCGGGGGCAAGTGCGGCCGCGCGATCGTCGCCGGACCCCGGGAGCGCGGGCCGTCCCCCGCCCGCGACGCCCCGGCGCGGACGAGACATCCGCGTTCCGGGGGAGGGCGCCACGCGACGATTGTCACCGCCGCCCCGACTCCTCCACCCTCGGCCCTCGATCCGATGACCTCGTTTGGCCGCACCCCTGACGGACACGACACCCGCCTGTTCACCCTGCGCAGCGCCGGCGGCCTGCGCGCCGACATCACCGACTACGGCGGCACGATCGTGCGGCTCTTCGCGCCCGACCGCCGGGGACGGCTCGCCGACGTGACCCTCGGCTTCGACACGCTCGCGGAGTACGTCAGCGACTCGCCGTACTTCGGCTGCATCGTCGGGCGCTGCGCGAACCGGATCGCGGGCGGCAGCTTCAACCTCGACGGAAACGTCCACCGCCTCGCGACCAACAACGCCCCCGGCGGCCGGCCCTGTCACCTGCACGGCGGCCGGCGCGGCTTCGACAAGGCGGTCTGGCGGGCGGGGCCGTTTGCCGCCGCGGGCGAGGAGGGATTGCGCCTGCGGCACCGCAGCCCGGACGGCGACGAAGGCTACCCGGGCACGCTCGACATCACCGTCACCTACACGCTCTCCGGCGACAACGCCCTGCGCATCGACTACGAGGCCGTCACGGATCGGGCGACTCCCGTAAACCTGACCAACCACGCTTATTTCAACCTCGCGGGCGCGGGCGAAGGCGACGTGCTCGGCCACGAGCTGACCCTCGCCGCCTCCCGGTACACGCCCGTGGACGCGGGCCTGATCCCCACCGGGCGCCTCGCCCCCGTCGCCGGCACGCCGCTCGATTTCACCGCTCCGCACGTCCTCGGCGCCCGGATCGACACCGCCTTCGAGCAGTTGCAGCTTGCCGCCGGCTACGACCACAACTTCGTCCTCCCCGCGCCCGCGAACCCGGGGGCGCTCGTGGCCGCCGCCACCGTGCTCGATCCCGTATCCGGACGTCGCCTACGGGTCGCGACGACCGAGCCCGGCGTGCAATTGTACACCGGCAACTTCCTTGCCGGCCGGCTGCGCGGCAAGGAGGGACGCCTCTACCCGCACCGCGGCGGCTTCTGCCTCGAGACCCAGCACTTCCCCGATTCCCCCAACCAGCCGGGCTTCCCCTCCGTCATCCTCCGCCCGGGCCGGACCCTGCGCTCGACCACGGTGTACCGGTTCGATGCGATCTGAAACCGGGGTGGCTCGCGCGCCGCCCTCGTCCTCGTTGCGCCGGTCGCGACACTTTCCGCTTTCCACTTTCCGACTTCAACGTCCCCCTCTTGGCGTGTCGCCGCGTTCCGTGCCCTTCCTTCGTACCGCCTTCACCGCCGCGCTTCTCGGCCTCGCCGCGGGATGGGCCGGCTGCTCGCGGGAGCCGGAGCGCGCGACGGTCGCGGCGAACGCCGGCACGGTGCCGCCGCATCCGTCCTTCTCTTCGTCGGATTGCCGCGACTGCCACGCCGATGTCTACAAGGCCTGGTCCGGCTCGCACCACGCCCTCGCGCACCGGCCAGTCGACGCGCAGAAGGATGCGGATGCGTTCGCGCCCGGCCGTGACGTGACGGTGAACGACATCGCGTACCGGTTGGAATGGAAGGACGGCAATCCGTCGTTCACGGAACGGCGCAACGGCGCCGTCACCGACGCCTACACGGCGGAGTTCGTGCTCGGGCACACGCCGCTGCGGCAGTACGTCGTCCCCGCCGGCGACGGCCGCTACCAGGCGGCCGAGCTCACCTTCGATCCGGCGAAGAAGGAATGGTTCAACGTCTTCGGCGACGAACGCCGCCAGCCGGGCGAATGGGGCCACTGGCGCGGCCGGGGCATGAACTGGAACTCCATGTGCGCGCACTGCCACATGACCGACTACAGGAAGAACTACGACCCGGTGCGCGATACCTACGCGACCACCTGGAAGGAACACGGGGTCGGCTGCGCCCAGTGCCACAGCCACCTCCCGGGCGACCACGTCGCGGAGCAGCGCCGCAGACAGGCCGCGGGCCAGGCGACGCCCCCGGCCCAGCCGACCACGGTCGATTGGAAGCGCGCGCAGGAAACCTGCGCCCCCTGCCACGCGCGCAACGAGCTGCTCACGGGCGAGCTCAGGTCGGGCACGTCCTACCACGACCATTTCCGGCTCACCCTGCCGACCGATGCCGCCGTGTTCTACCCCGACGGCCAGGTGCGCGACGAGGACTTCAACTACACCTCGCTGCTCACGAGCCGGATGGGCGGCAAGGCGGGCGTCACCTGCCTCGACTGCCACGATCCCCACAGCGGCGCGACCAAGCTGCCGGTGCACAACAACGCGATCTGCCTCCAGTGCCACGGCCCCTCGCCCCGGCTCAACGCCCCGATCATCGACCCCGTCGCGCACTCCCGCCACGCCGCCGGCAGCAAGGGCAACCTCTGCGTGTCGTGCCACATGACGACGACGACCTACATGCAGCGCGATCCGCGGCACGACCACGGCTTCGTCAAACCCGACCCGCTCCTGACGAAGGAACTCGGCATCCCCAACGCCTGCAACGGCTGCCACGCGGACCAGTCGGTCGACTGGGCGATCCAGCACACCGACGCCTGGTACGGCGCGAAGATGGAATCGCGGCAGCGGGAGCGCACGCGCGCGGTCGCCGCGGCGCAGGCCGGCCGGCCGGACGCGACCGAGCGGCTGCTGCAGCTCATCACCAGCGAGGACGTGCCGGCGTGGAAGGCCACGCTGCTCCTGCTCACGCGCAATGCCGCGCCGGCGCAGCCCCGCGTGATCGAGGCCGCCCGCGCCGCCACCGGCGACGCCGACCCGCTGGTCCGTTCCGCGGCCGCGCAGGTGCTCGCGACCGTCCCGGCCGAGCTGCCCCGCCTCCGCCCCCTGCTTAACGACAGCTCGCGGCTCGTGCGCCTCGACGCCGCGTGGCCGCTGTCGGCCGAACTCCCGCCGGACTCGACCGCGCGCAAGGAACTCGACGCCTACCTCGCCGTCAGCGCCGACCAGCCCGCGGGCCGGATGCGCATCGGCCAGGATCTCTTCAACCGCGGCCGCGCGGCCGAAGCCGAGCCGCACCTGCGCCTCGCCGCCGCGTGGGACCCGAATTCGCCCGGCATCCAGGACACGCTCGGCATCCTCCTCAACGAGCTCGGCAAACCCGCCGAAGCCGCCGCCGCCCTGTGGCGCGCGGCGCAGCTCAGTCCCGCGGACGGAGTCGCCGCGTTCAACGCCGCGCTCGCGTTCGCCGCGGCCGGCAAGCTCCCCGATGCGGAGTTCGCGTTGCGCGAGGCGGTGCGCCGCCAGCCCCGCCACGACCGCGCCTGGTACAACCTCGGCCTCCTGCTCGCGCAGACGGGCCGCCGGCCCGACGCCATCGCCGCCCTGCAGCAGGCGGAACAGATCGCGCCCCAGGTCGCCGATTACCCTTACGCCCGCGCCACCGTCCACTGGCAGCTCAACGACCGCGCCGCCGCCCTCGCCGCCGCCCGCCGCGCCCTCGAGATCGATCCGAACCACGGCCCGTCGCGCCGCCTGCTCCGCCCGCCCCTCCCACCGTCGCCGCCGACCGGATACGTAGTGTTCCCGTCCGGGTCGTGGCCTTACGCCCCGCGGGCGTAAACAAACGTCTAATCTGGGCCGTCGGGGACGGACCGCGGGGCAACGCCCTTGCCGCCGTGACTCCGGTCGGATGTATCAGCAACATGGACCTCCGAGGCCGCCCGCTCCGCTTCTCCGCGCTCTGCCTGTTCGCCGGGTCGGTCGCGGCTCCGGCGCAGACCTACGTCGGCTGGGCGGGACTCGGCGGCGACGCCCTTTGGAGCACCGGAGCGAACTGGGCCGGCGGCAGCCCGCCCGCCAACGACGGCACCATCACGCCCCAGTTCGGCCCGGCGCCGCGCACGACCGCGTTCGTCGACGCCTCCTGGCAGGTGGCGGGAATCCGGGCCGATTATCCCGTGACCAACGATCTCACCCTCCGGCTCGACGGCGGCGCGGGGCCGCTCACGCTCGGCGCGGGCGGGATCCAGACCACCCAGGCCGCGACGGTCACGGCGCCGCACCCCGGCACCGTCAACAGCGCCACGCCCGGCACCCTCACGCTGGCGTCGTCGCTGCCGGTCGTCCTCGGAACCAACCAGACCTGGTCCCTCGCCACCGGCACGAGCGTGATCGTGGCGGGCAACGTCTCCGGCGCCGGCCGGCTCACCGTCGCCGGCACCGGCCAGGTCACGCTTTCCGGCAACAACACCCACTCCGGCGGCATGGAGCTCGCCGGCGGCGCCCTCGCGCTCGGCAGCGACACCGCCTTGGGCAGCGGTCCGCTCACCGTGAGCGGACCGGCGCGGATTTTCTCCACTTCGACCGCGCGCACCGTCACCAGCCCGCTCCTGCTCAACACCGCGGCCCTGCTGCTCGAAGCCTATGCGGGCGAGCTCCGTTTCAACGGTCCCGTCACGCTCGGCGCCAGCACCACGCTCACCAGCACCGGCGCACTCACGATCCTGTCCGGCGACATCGGCGAGAGCGGCGGCGCCCGGGGCCTGACGATCGCGGGCACGGGCGGAGTCGTGATGACCGGCAACAACACCTTCAGTGGCGGCACCCAGGTGACAGGCAGCGCGCTCTTCCTGCGCCAGGCCGGATCGGTGCCGGCCGCCGGAAATCTCTCCGTCGATGCCCTCGGCTACGTCGGCGCCGGCTTCACGACCGGGACCGCCAGCGGCTTCATCGCACGATTCTCCCCCGCGGCGACCGCCGGCACGATCGGTTTCGACACCGATCCGGTTTCGCTCCTGCCCAACGTGATCGCCGAGCCCGTCGACCTCACCGCCTTCAACGTCCTGGCCCGCCTGGGTTCGGCGACGCGCGCCACGCTCGCGCCGACCGCGACGATCACGCCGGCGCCCGCCGCCGGCTATCGCTTCGGCGGCGGCGGCGGCACCCTGCGAGTCGAAAGCAAACTCACCGGCGCCGGCACGGCCGTGACCGCCGACTCGAGCCAGGGCACCGAGCTGACCGTGTATCTGACTTATCAGGACGGGTTGGGCGGCGGCAACGACTACACCGGCTCAACCTCGGCCACCCACTCCGCGATCGTGTTCGGAGCGTCGTCCGCCCCCGCCGGGACCTATGTGCTCGGCGCCGGGGGATACATCGGCACCCAGGACGCCACGCTGGCCCCGGGCGCCTGGATCAGCCGTTTCGCCGCCGCCGGAACCACCGGCGTGATCGGCTGGGACACCGCGAACCCGGCCAGCCCGCACGTCGTCGGCGGACCTTCCGCGCCGATCGATCTCAGCCGTTTCACCACGCCCGGCACCGCGATCGCACTGGGCACGGCGTCCGCGGCGACGCTCGCCGGAGCGATCACGCTGCCCGCGGGCCAGAACGACTACCACTTCGCCGGCTACAAGGGCGGCCAGCTCACCGTCGCCACCCCGCTTTCCGGCAGCGGGACCGTGCATCTGGGCGACGCGCTCGGCGTCTATCCCGACGTCGATCGCAACGATCCCACGCGCCTCGCCGCGGTGGCGCTCGCGGCGGCGAACACCCACAGCGGCGGCACGACCCTGCACGGCGGGCGGCTGGGCCTCGACCACGCTTCGGCGCTCGGCACCGGCCCGCTCACGGTCCGGCGCAATCCCGTCGCGGCGACGCCGCGCGTCGAGACCGCGCTCACGACCACGCCCGTGTTCGCCAACGCGCTGCTCGTGGGCAGTGGCTTCGAACTGGGCGGGGCGAACCCCTTCACCTGGTCCGGCCACGTCAGCGACCAGGCCGCCACCGGCACCCTGTGGAAATACGGCGCGTCGAACGTCACTTTCAGCGGAAACAACTCGGGGTTCTCGGGCGGATTCCGCGTCGGCGAAGGCTCCCTGACGTTCGCGAGCGACACCGCGGCGGGCACCGGCGAGCTCGATTTCGGCGGCACCGGCCCGGTCACGGCTGCGTTCACGAGTGCGGCGCCGTCGGTCGGCAGCCTTGGCTCCGGCACCGCCGCGGCGCGGCTCAACCTCGCCGGCGGCACGACCCTCACGATCAATCAGACCTCGTCCGCCACCTTTCTCGGCCGGATCGAAGGGCTGGGCGGCTTGGTGAAGAGCGGACCCGCGCGGCTCACGCTCACGCAGACCAGCACGTTCGCCGGCGGCACCCGCGTCGCCGCCGGCCGGCTCGGCGTCGCGGCCACGGGCGCCCTGGGAATCGGGGCCGTGACCCTCGACGGGCCGACGGCGGACCTCAATCTGAGCAACGCCGCCATCGTGACGAACACCGTCGCGTTCGGCGCCGGCGGCGGCGCGGTCTCGGGCAGCGGCACCGTGGTGCAACCGCTCAATTTCGGGGCCGGCACGGCGATGGACCCGGGCAACCCGGTCGGCACCCTGAGCTTCACCACGGGACTCGGCTGGGCGGGAGGTGGCTCGTACCGCTTCGACGTCCAGCAGGCGGGCGGCGCACCGGGCAGCGGCTGGGATCAGGTGCAGGTGACGGGGCTCCTCACCTTCTCGGCCACGCTGGGCACGCCCTTCACCGTGTTCCTGCGCTCGCTCGACGGCAACGGGCAGGCGGGCGGCCTCGGGACCTTCGACCCTTACGCCGCGTACTCCTGGACGCTGCTCTCGGCCACGGCGATCGTCGGATACAATCCCGCCGCGGTCACGCTGGACACGGCAGGCTTCAGCTCCCCCGTCAACGGCGGCACGTTCAGCCTCGTGCAGTCGGGCAACACGCTCGCGGTCGTCTTTACCCCGGTCCCGGAACCCGAGACCTGGGTCCTCCTCGGCCTCGGCGTGGGCGTGACGGCGTGGATGCGCTGGCGCCGGCGGCGGGCTTGAGCGGACTCTGCCGCGCCCGCATGGCAAGGTGGCGCGGCTTGTCCTCAAGCCGCTGGGGCAGGTCTTCGCACGTCAGCCGCCTGGGGACAGGCGGCTCCACCTGCTGAGCTTTCGCGCCAGGGAACTCTCCGCCTCCTGGCATTCGAGCGGGCGCGGGACCCATGCCCACACGGCACACCTTTTCGTGTGCTTCGTGTGTTTCGTGGTTTCTCACGCGGGTCCGTAAAAGCGCGCGGAGGGGAACCACGAACCACACGAAACACACGAAAGGTGGGGGCGTGAGCGGGAACGTGGCTGCGATGCGAGGATTCGGGGCAACGATGGAGTCGGCTTTCAACTCACCCCTGAGACCGGACGTACTGAATGGTGGCGCGGCCTGCCCTCAAGCCGCTGCGGACCGGGCCGTCGCACGTCAGCCGCCGGGGGACGGGCGGCTCCACCCTGAAGCGTCGGCTCAGCGCAGCAGCGTCGCGCCGCCGTCGATGTCGTACGCCGACCCCGTGATGAACCCCGCCTCGCCCGAGAGCAGGAACGCCACGAGCGCGGCGATTTCGTCGGGCTGCCCCATCCGGCCGATCGGCTGCGCGGCGGAGAGCTTCGCGAACATCTCCGCCTCCTTCCCGGGATAATTTTTCGCCAGGTAGCCGTCGACGAAAGGCGTGTGCACGCGCGCGGGGCAGACACAATTGCAGCGGATGCCGCGGTCGATGAAGTCGCGCGCGACGGAGAGCGTCATCGTCAGCACCGCCCCCTTGCTCATCCCGTAGGCGAACCGGTCCTGCAGCGCGATCTTCGAGGCGATGGAGGCGAGGTTGACGATCGCGCCGCCGCCGGCGGCGAGCAGCCGCGGCACGCCGAAGTGGAGGCCGTGATACACGCCCTTCACGTTCACGCTGAAGATCCGGTCGAGGTCCTCCGGCGTGGTGCTGAGCACGTTGCCGACGTGGGAGATCCCGGCGTTGTTGACGAGCAGGTGCAGGGCTTCGAGCCGCTCGAACGCGGCGCGCATCGAGGCGGTGTCGGCGACGTCGGCCGCGATCACATCGGCGGCGCCGCCCGCGGCGCGGATCGCCGCGGCGGTGGCTTCGCCGGCCTCGGCGGCGCGTTCGAGCACGGTGACGTGCGCGCCCTCGGCGGCGAGGCGGACCGCAATGGCGCGGCCGATGCCGGAGCCGGCGCCCGTGACGAGCGCGCGTTTGCCGGCGAGACGCGGGGGAAGAGAATTCATGGGCGGCGAAGGGTGACTACCAGCGGGTGGCGGCAAATTTCCAGCCGGGCACCTTCTTCTGCATCTCGATCTCGTCGTTGCGCTCCTTGAGGCCCGCGCGGAGGTAGGTGGCGTGCGCCCGCGCGAGGGCGGCGCGATCGAGCTCGACGCCGAGACCGGGCCCCGGGGGCAGCGTGACGCAGCCGCCCTCGATCTTCATCCGGCCGCCGACGATGATATCCTCCCACTGCCAGGGATAATGCGTGTCCAGCGCGTAGCTCAGGTTGGGCATCGCCGCGCCGAGGTGGGTCATGGCGGCGAGGGAGATGCCGCCGTGGTTGTTGGAGTGCATCGAGACGCCACGCCCGAACACGCGGCAGTGCGCGGCGAGCTCCATCGAGGCGTGCAGGCCGCCCCAATAATGGTGGTCGGTGAGGATGATGTCCTCCGAGCCAACGCGAACGCTCCCGGGCAGATCGTCGAAGGACGTCGTGCACATGTTGGTGGCGAGCGGGGTTTTCAGCGCCCGTCGCACCGCCGCCATGCCCTCCTGCGTGCGGCACGGGTCCTCGAGGTACTCGAGGATGCCCTCCATCTCGCGGCCGTACTGGATCGAAGTCTCCACGGTCCAGAGCGCGTTGGGATCGAGGCGCAGCGGCACGTCGGGGCCGAAGTGCCGGTGCAGCGCCTTCATGGCGGCGACTTCCTGCGCCGGCTCGAAGCAGCCGCCCTTGAGCTTGATCGATTCGAAGCCGAACTCGTTCACCATCGCCACCGCCTGGGCGACGACGCCGTCGGGGTCGAGGGCCGCGCGCTGCCGGGCCGCCGCCCAACCCGTCGCGGTCGGATCCGTGCCGAAGCCGAGTTCGCCGCCCGCACCCTCGTATTTATAGAACAGGTACGCGGAGTACGGCACGCGCTCGCGCACGACGCCGCCCAGCAGGTGGGCGACCGGGACACCGAACGCCCGGCCCTGCAGGTCGAGGCAGGCGACGTCGAGGGCGCTGTACACCTGCACGCGCGTCCGGCCGTCCCAGGGCTTGTCGCCGCGCGCCACCGAGAGCTCGGGCGAGCAGTGCTCGACCAGCTTCGCCCGCAGGCGGTGCCAGTTGAGCGGATCGGAGCCGATCACGATGTCGCGCACGCCCGCGAGCGCTGCGTCGACCGCCACGCTGCCCGGCACCTCGGCGAGGCCGGTCAGGCCCGCGTCCGTGCGCAGCTCGACCACCGTGCGCAGGCAGTACGGCGCATGCAGCCCCGCGGCGTTGAGCAGCGGCGGATCGCCGAGCGCGATCGGCGTGATGTGCATTTCGGTGATCTTCATGGAGAGAGATGCGATCCTGGGAGCGCGGACGTCCCCGTCCGCAGTGAAAGAGGACGGTCCCACTGAAGCGGGACGCACTCCCAGGGATTACTTGGCCTTCAGCGCCGCCACGAGCCCGAGCAGGCCGGCGCGGACCGCGCCGCCATCGCTGCCGAGCGCGGTGAAAGTATAACCGAGCTCGCGCACCTTCGGCACGAGGGCGGGATTGTGCACGAGGATGCCGGCGGCCTTGCCGTGGCGCTTCGCGGCGTCGGCCACCTGCTTCAGGACCGCGGTGAATTGCTCGCTCTCGAGCTGGTCGCGGATGCCCATGTTGTAGGACAGGTCGGTGGGGCCGACGAAGAGCACGTCCGCGCCGTCGACCGCCGCGATGGCGTCGATGTTCTGGATCGCCTCGATCGTCTCGATCTGGATCACCGTGAGCAGCCGCTCGTGGCTGTGCAGATAGTATTCCTCGAAATCGCCGCCGAAGCCGGCGCCGCGGTTGAATTTCGCCACGCCACGGATGCCGTGCGGCGGGTAGCGCATGGCCGAGACGGCGGCCTTCGCCTCGGCCGCGGTGCTGACGTACGGCACCATCACGCCGAGGGCGCCAATGTCGAGGACGCGCTTGAACCGCGGCGTCTCGTTCTGCGCGATGCGCACCACCGGGAACGCCGGCGTGGCTGAGGCGGCGTGCAACTGGTGGAGCAGCGTGTCCTCGCCGCCCGGGCCGTGCTCGTGGTCGATGAGCACCCAGTCGAACCCGGCGAGCCCCGCGATCTCGACCGTCATCGGCGAGCCGAGGTTCAGGAACGTGCCGGTGAGCCATTCACGGGCGAGGACGCGTTTGCGGAAGTCGGGCGGGAGTTTCATGGGGAGTCGCCGCGGGGCGGGAGAAGCGGGAGTGGGGTGAAGGGACGGGAAGGATCAGAGCGACGTGTAGAGCCGGTAGAGCGCCTGCGTGCCGTTGTCCTCCCAGCCGCGGGCGGCGACCTGGTCGTAGAGCTTCTTCGCGCCCGCGAGGCCGGGCAGGTCGAGCTTCAGCTCGGCGGCGCTCTCCAGGGCGATCTTCATGTCCTTGATGATGTGCTTCACGTAGAAACCCGGCGCAAAGTTGTCCGCCAGGGCGCGGGGCGCGAGGTTCGTGAGCGCCCAACTGCCCGCGGCGCCGCCGCTGATGCTGCCGTGCACGGCGGTGGGATCGAGGCCGGCTTTCTTCGCATAGGCGAGCGCCTCGACCCACGCCACCATGCCGACCGCCACGGCGATCTGGTTGGCCATCTTGCAATACTGCCCCGCGCCCGGCCCGCCGTGCAGCGCGATGTTCTTGCCCATCAGTTCAAACAGCGGTTTCGCCCGCGCGAACGCCGCCGCGTCGCCGCCCACCATGATCACCAGCCGCGCCTCGCGGGCGCCCAGGTCTCCGCCCGAGACCGGCGCATCCAGCGCCGACAGGCCCCGCGCCGCGGCCGCGGCGGCGATCCGACGCGCAAGCACCGGGCTCGAGGTGGTCATGTCGATCAGCAGCGCGCCGGACTTCGCGCGCTCGATGACGCCGCCGGCGCCCAGGTAAGTCGCCTCCACGTCGGTGGGAAAGCCCACCATCGAAATCACCACGTCGGCCTGCGCCGCCGCCCCGCCCGCGGTGTCGTGCCAGGTCGCGCCGGCATCAATCAGCGCCTGCGCTTTCTCCCTGGTGCGGTTGTAGACGTGCAGCGTGTGGCCGGCCTTCTGCAGGTGGGCGGCCATGCTGCGGCCCATGACTCCAGTGCCGATGAATGCGATCGAGAGCGAGGCGGACATGTGGTGCGGGAAAAGGGGTGGAAAGGTCGAAACGCGGGCGGGATGCAAGACCCTCGCCCGGAGGTGCGCGACACCTTTTTTCGAATCCCGCCCCGCGTTCGCTGCGGGCCCGGAGGCAGGCGCAGTGCGGGCTCGATTATTCGCGGAAGATGCGGTTCGGTCTGGGCACCCTGCTCATCATGAAACGTCGCACGTTCCTTGCCTCGTCCCTCGCCGCGTCCACTGCCGTCACCGCCACCGCCCCGCGCCTTGTCTCCGCGCCGGCGGGAACCCGCGAATACTACGAACTCCGGTGCTACCGCCTCAAACCCGGCGCCTCGCGGGCTCCGGTCGAGGGGTATTTGGAAAAGGCGCTGTTGCCCGCGCTCGATCGGAGCGGGCTCAGGCACACCGGCGTGTTCACCGCGATCGAGGTGAACAAGAACGCGGGCACGTCGACCCCCAAGTCCGACACGCCGATCTGGGTGCTGATCACGCATCCGACGCTCGACTCGTTCGTGCGGGTGAGCGCGGAGATCAACACCGACGCCGCGCTGCGCCGCGCCGGCGCCGCCTACCTGCAGACGCCGAAGGCCAGCCCCGCGTACGACCGGATCGATTCGTGGCTGCTGCTCGCGTTCAGGAGCATGCCGAAGATGGAAATTCCGGCGTTCGTGCGCAGCCGTGCCCCCGGTCGGGTGTTCGAGATGCGCGACTACGAGAGCCACAGCGAGGAGAAGGCGCTGATCAAGATGGCGATGTTCGACGAGGGAGAAACGGAGATCATGCGCAGCCTGGGCATGTCGCCGATGTTCTTCGGCCAGGCGCTTGCCGGGCCCAACCTGCCCCATCTGCGGTACTTCACCGCCGGCTCGGACCTCGCGGCGCATCTCGCCAACTGGAAGAAATTCGGGCCCGACCCGCGCTGGGTGAAGATGAAGGACAATTCCAAGTACGCGGACAGCACGTCGAAGAACACGGCGCGGTTCCTCGTGCCCACCGCTTATTCGGCGTTGTAAGCTCCTCTCATTCTCAGGGCTTGGGAGCATGGGCCTCCCACGACGGCCCAGGCGGGCGGGGACGCTGGCGCTCCGGGGAGGATAAATCCTCGCTTCCCGCGTGCACCGACGCCGGAAGTGAATATGGGTTCTCGTCGGAGCGTCCCAGCGCCATCGCAACCCCGAACCGCGCCTCCCCATGAAACGCCTGCCCTTGTTCTTCGTCGCGTGCCTGCTGGGCGATTCCCTCCAAGCCCAGATTCCCGCTCCCGCCGCACCCGCGACCCAGGTCGGGGCGCCGGCGGTTCCGCTCCGCACCGCCGCCGAGCTTGAAGCGTTGCTCGGCCCGATCGCGCTCTATCCCGACGCGCTGGTGGCACTGATCCTGCCGGCCGCCACGGCGCCGGCCGACATCGTGCTCGCCGCGCGGCAGCTCCGGGATTCCGGAGGCGATCGTTCGCAGGTCGAGCACCGGGCGTGGGACGAGAGTGTCAAGTCACTCACCCATTACCCCGAGGTCCTGCAGTGGCTCGACGAGAACCTCGACTGGACCAAGCAGGTCGGTGAGGCGTTCGTGCAGCAGCCGGCGG